>NZ_JBAFSM010000089.1:0-11347 GCF_036688125.1 Pannus brasiliensis CCIBt3594
ACGCTCCCGCCCCCTCGCTATCTCTAAAAATTTACACAAAACTTAATAAACTATCGCGGGAAGTCCAAAACGTTTTAATCTAGATGCTGATTAACTTTTAAACATCTGGTTTTAAGACCGATCGCCTCCACGATTGGAGAACTCAGCAATCATCGTCAAGGGAGATAGTGAAAATCCAATGAGTCTTAAGGCAAGCGGTGGAAGCTCCTTAGCGCGTCCCCAACTCTATCAAACGGTTCCCGTCTCCGCGATCACGCAAGCGGAGCAACAAGACCGATTCCCGGCCAAGTCCGAACTCAACGAACTGATCGCCTACTTCCAATCGGGGAGCAAGCGTTTGGACATCGCCGGTCTCATCACCCGGAATTCCGATCTGATCGTCTCGCGCGCCGCCAACCGGATCTTTACCGGGGGATCGCCGATGGCTTATTTAGAGAAGCCTCCCGTGGAAGAAGTCGCGATGGTCGGCGCCGGCAAAACCGGGAACGTTCGCGACGCGATGCAATTGGGAACCGTGACCTACGCGGAAAGCGGGGGAAGCGGTGGCGGGGGATTATTCGGCGGATTGAAAGGGATTTTCGCCTCTACCGGGCCGATTCCCCCCGGATTCCGCCCGATCAACGTTTCCCGCTACGGGCCGAGCAATATGCAGAAATCCCTCCGGGATCTCTCCTGGTTCCTGCGGTACGTGACCTACGCGATCGTTGCCGGCGATCCGAGCATTATCGTGGTCAACACCCGCGGCTTACGGGAAGTGCTGGAAAACGCCTGCTCGATCGATGCCACGATCGTCGCCCTGCAAGAAATGCGCGCCGCGTCCCTGGAATATTTCGCCCGCGATAAAGAAGCGGCGAGCCTGGTGAGTGACTACTTCAACGTTCTCTTGAGCGAACTGAAAGCCCCCACCCCCAATAATAAACTCCGTCAGCGTCCCAGTGGCGACCAGCAAGGGTTAAGCCTGCCGCAAAGCTACTACAACGCGGCGGAAAAACGCCAGAAGTTCGTGATGAAACCGGGATTATCGGAATCCGAAAAATCCTCGGTGATCAAGGCGGCTTACCGGCAAATTTTCGAGCGCGACATTACCCGCGCCTACAGCCAGTCGATTTCCGACCTGGAATCGAAGGTGAGAAACGGCGATATCTCCATGAAAGAGTTCGTCCGTCGGCTCGGAAAATCCCCCCTGTATCGGAAACAATTTTTTGAACCGTTTATTAATAGCCGAGCTTTAGAATTGGCTTTCCGTCATTTTCTCGGTCGCGGGCCGTCTTCGCGCGAGGAAGTACAGAAATACTTCTCGATCGTCTCCGATGGGGGTCTCCCGGCTCTCGTGGACGCGCTCGTGGATTCTCAAGAATATTCCGACTATTTCGGCGAGGAAACCGTCCCCTACCTGCGCGGTCTGGGATCGGAAGCCCAAGAATGCCGTAACTGGGGAATGCAGATCGACCTGTTCAACTACAGCGCGCCCTTCCGCAAGGTTCCCCAATTTATCACCACTTTCGCCAAGTACGATCGACCCCTTCCCGATCAGCACGTTTACGGTTCGGGCAACGATCCGCTGGAAATCCAATTCGGCGCGATCTTCCCGAAAGAAACCCGCGAACCCAGCGCCAGCCCCGCGCCCTTCGGTAAGGATACCAAGCGTATCCTGATCCACCGCGGCCCCGCCATCAACAACGAACGCGGGAATCCCTCCGCCCGTGGCGAACAGCCCGGTTCTCTCGGGGCGAAAGTGATCCGCCTCAACAACGAGTTACCCGGAGCCAGCAACGGTGTCGGCGTGAAATTCGGCGAAAGCTCGACGCAGAAAGTGATTCTCGCCGCGTATCGTCAGGTATTCGGACGTTTACCCTACGAGGGGCAACGGTTGAGCGTTCCCGAGATCAAGCTGGAAAACGGCGAGATCACCCTGCGGGAGTTTATCAAAGCGATCGCCAAGTCGGACGCGTTCCGGAAACTGTACTGGACTCCGTTCTACGTGGTGAAAGCGATCGAGTATATCCACCGTCGTCTCTTAGGTCGTCCTACCTACGGTCGTCAGGAGATGAACAAATACTTCGATCTCTGCGCCAAAAAAGGCTTCTACGCGCTCGTCGATGCCATTATCGATAGCCCCGAGTACACCGAGGCTTTCGGCGAAGATACGGTTCCCTACGAGCGTTATCTCACCCCGCAAGGGTTACAGTTACGCACCCGTGTCGGTTCGCTCCGGGAAGACATTGGTAAACGCGTCGATAAAGAGGAAACCCCTCGCTTTATCGAACTCGGTCAACCCTCCGGACTCCGCACCGAACCCGACGTTCAATCGCGTATCGCGCAAGGTGTCACCGCCCAACGCGACCAGACGAAGATCTTCAAACTGCTCACCACCGCGGATAAAGTGGCCGTGGGTAACACCATCCGCGCCGCTTACCGTCAGATCTTCGAGCGCGACCTCGATCCCTATATCATCAACGCCGAATTTACCGCTCTAGAGAGTAAATTGAGCAACGGCGAGATCACGGTGAAAGAGTTTATCGAGGGCTTAGGTTGCTCGGATCTGTACCTGAAAGAGTTTTACGCTCCCTATCCGAACACGAAGGTGATCGAACTGGGAACGAAACACTTCCTCGGTCGCGCTCCCCTCAACCAGAAAGAGATTCAGAAATACAATCAAATTCTGGCCACGCAGGGACTGAAAGCGTTTATCGGCGCGATGGTGAATAGCCTGGAGTACCTACAACTGTTCGGCGAGGATACGGTTCCCTACCGTCGCTTCCCGACCCTCCCGGCCGCGAATTTCCCGAATACGGAACGGCTATACAACAAGCTGACGAAACAGGATAGCGAGCTTGTCGTACCCAGCTTTAAACCCGTGGTTAAGGTCGGCGGTTAATTCGATCGATCCTTGATTTGTAGACTGTTAGCTCGCGCCCGTCGCGAGCTTTTTTTTCGGGGAACCGCGCGGTTGTAATCGTTGGCATTTTTAATTTCCTCTCTAATGTCAGTTCGGGTGAAGGGGATTTCGTCAGGACTCCGACGAGAGAATCAGGGTTCCAGCCCACGTCAGAATCACGGTTCCGGCTTATCCCGAACTCGGGTAGTCTGTACCAATTCCGGGCAACGGGCCCCGGTTTACTTACGCCCTCGCGGAATCCCGGACCCGCTTGCCGGGGATAGCGGCGCGGGTGGTCGGCACCGGCCCCGCCACCGCCGACGATCTTCAACCAGCCGCCCGACAGGTTCTTGAAATAGTAGACGATAAAGATTATCTTATTGCCTGTGTGAAAAATGGGAGCGAGCGTTTAAGAACTACCGGCGCTCGCGATCGCGTAACCCACTATCTTCTCGAAAGTTTAGACGAAATTCCGAATAAATCTATTAATTTCGATGAAGCGATGCTTTAAAAAAATAATTTCTAACCCGTGAAAATTAAGAATATGACTCCAAAACGACAGAACGGCTCATCAATGGCGAGAGAATTCTTTTTCTGGTTGTTATTGGTCAGTTTGGTATTTTTACTCACTCAAGTAGATTGGGCTTTTTTTCAGGGGAACCAACCCGCTCAAGCTCTGGTACCGGGGTTTGTTTCCAAAGCAACGATCGAGCGGCAGGGAAATATCGAATACGGTTATGTTACTCTGGATGGAAAGCAACTTTTTCCAGTTACGGCCAACGTCACGTCCGGAAATACGACAACGGATTTATCGCCCGTACAAGCTCGGATCGAGTCCATTGAAACAACAATATATCGCCTTCTAAAACGGGATTTTTCGCCGCAAAACTTCTATGTTACGGTGGCATCTCTAGATCGCCAGACAGTTATTTTGGCAGGCGATCCAACGAAAAATATTCAAGAAATCATCCTAACGGTCACAGAACTCGATAGTCAATTCGAGGGAAAACCGGTTTCTGTTTTGGCTAAAAATTGGGCTTGGCAACTCCAACAAGCCTTACTCCAAGCTCGGGAAGATCGTCGTCCGGAAGCTCGTCAGCACCAAATCTTTCAGGCGGCCTCGATCGGTATCGCCAGTGGAATCATTAGTCTAGCGTTATACGGAGTTCACCGCTGGATCTATTCACTTTTCGATCGGCGCAAACAACAACTCCTTCAATCTGCCGAAGAGCAACTGTCTTTGGATCTCGCGACTCCTGGCGGTGACATCAACCAAAATTTTCAGCGGTTACAAGCCCTCAAACAGCGACAGATGCTCAACCTTTTTCTGCGTCGATCGCTACGATTGATCCAACTGGTCGTATGGGGGGTAAGCCTTGCCGGAATTCTTCTCACTTTTCCCGAGACTCGGAGTTGGGGAGAAACCCTGATAGCTTTTACCCTTAAATTGTTCATTATTATTCTATCCATGCTGGCGGCGGCTAATATCAGTCATTTTTTCGTCAATCAACGCTTAAAAAGCTTAGTAGAAGAAGCCTCGATCAAACCGGACGAGATGCAACGAATGATCTTGCGAACCCCGACTCTCGCCAGTGGTCTGAACGAAATTCTTAAGTTTACCGCTTGGTGCCTCGCTATTGCTTGGTTAATCAACTGGGAGCAAGTTCCCATCGGAGCGCTTTGGACGGGAGCCGGACTGCTTAGTGTTGCCTTGAGTTTAGTCTTTCAAAATTTACTGCGGGATTGGTTAAATGGATTTCTCATTATTTTTGGCGATTACTACGCTGTCGGAGATGTGGTCAAAATCGCCGATACGACGGGCCTAGTCGAAGCGATCAGTTTGCGAAGCACTAAAATTCGCGGTGACGGAGGAAGCCTAACTACCATTCCCCACGGTCAAGTTACCACGATTCGCAACCTGACCAAAGACTGGTCGCGGGTAGATTTTAGCGTTATCATCGCCCGAGATGCCGATCTTGCCTACGCCATGCAAGTCATGAAGCGAGTCGCTGAAGACATGGCCAGCGATCCGGAATGGCGATTAGATATTTTAGAACCGGTCAGTTTGATTGGAGTTGAGTGTCTTAGTGCCAGCGGGACGCAAATTTCGCTCTGGATCAAAACCAAACGCTCAAAACAATGGACCGTGGAGCGGGCATTTCGTTATCGATTGAAGCAGGCGTTCGAGCGCGAGGAGATTCCGATCGGCTAACCTATCCCGAATTTCAAAAAACAAGACAGACTTGCTAAAAACGACTACCGATAAAGCTTCTAGAATAACCCAGTCGCTAGTTACAATTCTCGCGCTCTAAACTCTCATTTCGATCCCCCCTACCCCCCTTAAAAAGGGGGAGAAATGAAAAAAAGTCCCCCTTTTTAAGGGGAATTTAGGGGGATCGGCCAGCTAGGATTTATAACTAGCGACTTACGTTAGAATAGATTTCCTTTTCAGTAGGAAAGCGATCGAAAAAAAAAGGCGGGTTCGTTACCCACCCTCTTGTTTTTTTACGTGCCTTTTCACGCTCCCACGGATTCTTTCGCGGCGTACATCACCTCTAGGGTAATCTCGCCGATACCGCGTTCGCGGGCGAATTTCTCGGTGTTCCGTTTCACTTTGCCGCGCACGAAACCGGGGACTTTCTGTAACTCCGCGGTCGCTTCTTTGTTCCAGTTCAGATCGGAATCGGCGGAAATTCCCTTGGTAATTACCTCTTTCGTATCGTGACCGCCGAAGATTTCCAATAGGTGATCTTCCATTCCCAGGGTGAAGGAATTGTACACGAGATCGGCGATCTGATTGGTTCCCTCGTAGCCGAGAAAGGGTTTATAACCGAGGGGAAAATTCTGGATATGAATCGGCGCCGCGATCACCCCGCAGGGAATATCGAGACGTTTACCGACGTGACGTTCCATCTGGGTTCCGAAAATGGCGGCCGGTTCGATACGGGCGATCGCGTCGCCAATAGCCCCATTATCATCACTAATCAGCACCTCGTCACAATACTCGCTCACCTGTTCCCGGAACCAATCCGCGTCGTATTTGCAGTACGTCCCGGCTAACACGACATGAATCCCCATTTCCCGCGCGAGAATCTTCGTCATCACGGCGGCGTGGGTATTATCGCCGAAAACGACCGCTTTTTTTCCGGTCAGGTTCTGACAGTCGATCGAACGGGAAAACCACGCGGCCTGAGAGACGTGCAGGGTTTGTTCGTTGATAAAGTCCTCGTAATCTACCCCCGCGCCGCGCTCGTTGATTACCTGTTGGATTTTGCGAATACAGCGCGCCGTCTCCACCACTCCCATCGGGGTAATATCCACATAAGGCATTCCGAACTCGCTTTCGAGATATTTGGCGGTCATTAAGCCGATTTCTCGATAGGGGACGAGATTAAACCAAGCGCGGGGCAGATTTTTCAAATTTTCCACCGAAGCGCCCTCGGGAATCACCTCGTTCACCTCGATGCCCAGATCCGCCATCAAGCGTTTTAATTCGGTGCGATCGTGTTGGTTATGAAAACCGAGGGTGGTGAACCCGATCAGATTAACCGAGGGTTTTTCCGTTTTATTTTCGGGAATTTGCCCTTTTTTTGCCGCTTTATCGAGGTAATACTTTACAATTTGAAATAGAGTTTTATCGGCCGCCTGTAGTTCGTTATAGCGGTAATGATTGACATCCGCGAGTAAAACGTCGCCTTTTGCGTCCAGTCGCGCGCGTTCGACGAAATTCTGGAGATCTTCTTGCAGGATGCTAGAGGTACAGGTGGGCGTGAGGACGATTAAATCGGGGGTTTCCTCGCGATCTTTGCGGACGATGTTATCGACCACTTTTTCCTGGGAACCGCGCGCGAGAACGTTTCGATCGACCACACTCGCGGTCACGGGGGTAAAATCGCGCTCGCGTTCGAGCATCGATCGCATGACGTTAAAATAATCATCCCCTAGCGGGGCGTGCATGATCGCGTGAACGTTTTTAAAAGAGCTCGCGATTCTCAAAGTGCCGATGTGCGCGGGGCCGGCATACATCCAGTAGGCCAGTTTCATAAGATCTCTCCTACAGTTGCTCCCGAAATCAGGACGGGGATAATCACTGCTTTCGATTGTCGCAAACTTCACGAGATCGCGAGTGAACACTTAATGTAAGATTACAAATTTGTCAATACAGATTAAGCGATTTTCCGAGAAGAAATGCAATAAATATTAATGCCTAGATCGGGAAAGACACGAGTTTTCAGGCCGTACAGACCTCGATAATTCCGCATTAAAACACTTCATCCTCGATTCCGAGCCACCATTCTCCTAGCTTCATCAGATCTTCCTGAATATCCTCGATTTCTCGAAGATATTCCTCGTGAGAAAGTTCGGAGCGGCGTTCCTGTAGTTTTTTAAGGCGTAACTGCACCAGTAACCACGGCTTCGAGATACCGTTCGTTTCCTCGATGTAACGGGCTAAATTTTGGCTGTTAAGGGACATAATTTCACAAAGAGCGATAAATTTACTGGTTTATTTCGCCTCACGGTTTACGATCGCGCTGCGATCGATCGAAGTTCCTTCCAGACAGGCGGCCTCGAATAGCGCGCCGTCGGTGATACAGCGATCGAGATTGGCGCAGAGAAGATTCGATCGACTGAAATTCGTCCCCCGCGCGATCGCCCCGAAGAAAATCGCCTCTTCTAGATCCGCGCCCGCAAAATCCGCCCCCGCTAGATTCGCGCTGGTAAAATCCGCGCCCGATAGAATCGCCCCGCGAAAATCCGTCCCCCGCGCGTCCGCGCCGCGAAAATCCGCGCCGGTGAGATCCAGATGTTCCATGACCGCGCCCGCGAGAAACGCCCCCGCGAAACTCGCCCCCGACACCCTCGCTTCTAGTAAAATCGCGCCCCGGAGATCGGCATTGCGAAGATCCGCGTTCCGGAGATCCGCGCCGGTGAGATCCGCGCCCCGCAAATTCGCCCGTAAATTCGCGCCGGTGAGATCCGCGCCGGCGAGATCGACCCCCGCTAGATTTTTCCCCCCCAAGTCCTTGATCTGACCCTCGCGGATCGCCGCTAGATCGCCACCCGAAAAACTCATCATCGTTACCTGTTCAATTCCTGTATAAATAGCTTAAAATAATCGTAAACCTTTGTTAACAAGACGATTCATGTCTCTAGAGTTATTATCCTTAGAAAATATTCAAGAAATCGCCCGTCAATATGGGTATTGGGCGGTATTTATCGGGATCGCCTTAGAAAACACGGGAATTCCCATTCCGGGAGAAACGATCACCATCGTCGGCGGGTTTCTGGCCGGGAGTGGTGAGTTAGATTATTGGCTGGTTCTGGCCGTGACGATCGCCGGGGCGGTAATCGGGGATAATTTCGGCTACTGGATCGGCCGCGCGGGAGGTTGGCCGCTGTTGGTAAAAGTCGGAACGTTTTTTCGCGTTCCCGTTAACAAAATCGAGGAAGCGCGGGATAAATTCCGGAAAAACGCCGCTCAAGCCGTTTTCTTCGGTCGTTTCGTCACTCTCCTGCGGATCTTCGCCGGGCCGATGGCGGGAATCGCGCGAATGCCGTATCCGAGCTTTTTCCTGTGTAATTTAGGCGGGGCGACCGTTTGGGCGGCGATTATCGTCTCGGCTTCCTATTTTCTAGGGCGGTTGTTTCCCCTGCACGAAGTGGTCGAGTCGATCGCGCGTTTCGGCCTGTTCGCCCTACTCGTCGTCGGTGCCTGGTTGGTTCTCGCGTTCGCGATCGACAAGATCGAGAATCGGAAAACCGCGACCCGATAACCGGGGAACGATAATAAGGGCGAGAGAATTTGAATTTCCCTCGCCCTTTACCGATGATTTAATACCGATCTCGACGGCCACCCCGGCGATCGCCACCGCCTCCCCCACCGAAATTATCGTCTTTCGGACGGGCTTTATTGACACGAATCTGTCGTCCCATCCATTCCGCGCCGTCGAGGGCCTCGATCACTTTCGCCTCTTCCTCATCCGAGGACATTTCCACGAAACCGAAACCGCGCATTTTCCCCGTTTCTCGATCGACGGGTAAATACACGCGGCTAACCTTCCCGTATTCGGCGAATACCTCCTCTAAATCCTCTTTCGTGACCTCGTAAACCAGATTACCAACGTAAATCGTCATGGATTGTCTCCCAATATCAAAACCGCTTCGAGAAGGAGATCGGACACAACCCAGTCAAGATCATCAGGGAAAAACCGCCTCTGTTTGAAACCAACGCTGTTACCGAACTGAACTACTCTTGAATACATCCCCCGTATCGGGATACGGAAAATAGTTATTCACCCGTCATCATAACATACGGCGGGGCATTTATTGTAGCGGTATCGGCGCGATCGCTCTCAGGGCAACCAGGGATAGTTCCGGAAATCGGGGGGACGTTTTTCGAGGAAAGCCTGTTTTCCCTCGGAACCCTCTTCGGTCATGTAGTACAGTAGGGTCGCGTTGCCCGCGAGTTCCTGTAGTCCCGCCTGACCGTCACAGTCGGCGTTAAAGGCGGATTTCAGGCAACGGATGGCGAGGGGGCTTTTTTCGAGAATTTCTAGCGCCCATTGAACGCCCTCTTTTTCCAAGTCCTCGACGGGTACGACCGTGTTCACCAGTCCCATGTCTAACGCTTGCGCCGCGGTGTACTGACGGCAGAGAAACCAGATCTCGCGGGCTTTTTTCTGTCCGACGATACGGGCGAGATAGCTGGAGCCGAATCCCCCGTCGAAACTGCCCACTTTCGGGCCGGTCTGTCCGAAAATGGCGTTATCGGCGGCGATGGTCAGATCGCAAACGAGGTGTAAAACGTGACCGCCCCCGATGGCGTAACCCGCCACCAGCGCGATAACTACCTTGGGCATCGATCGGATTAAACGCTGGAGGTCGAGAACGTTCAACCGGGGAACCCCGTCATCGCCGACATATCCCGCGGTTCCCCGTACACTCTGGTCGCCCCCGGAACAGAAAGCGTATTTCCCGTCGGTGTGCGGCCCCGCGCCGGTCAGTAAAATCACGCCGATACTCGAATCCTCCCGCGCGTCCGCGAAAGCCGCGTACAACTCGAAAACTGTTTTCGGGCGGAAGGCGTTACGCTTGTGAGGGCGATTGATGGTGATCTTGGCGATGCCGTTCCATTTGTGGTAGAGGATATCCTCGAAAGCTTTGACCGATTGCCACTCGACGTTCATAGGACGGGCGATAGAGAACCGTTTTTTACAATACCGGAAAAACGGGTAAGGGTTGGGACAAGGCGGGCGCGAGACCCCGTAACCTACGAAATTTCGCCGATATCCCGCCCCCTAACCGGTACTGTCTCCGGAAGTTCGGAAGGCGATCGAGATTCCGGGACGTTTTCGGAGATCATCGCGGCATCTAGTAGCCAGCGGAGGTTATCGAGGGTCATCGCATGATCCACGGGGAAGTCCTCGCGGTGTAAACTTCTAAAGCTCGCCCGTAGAACTCGATCGCCCGTTCTAGATTCTCGGCCCGATCACCCCTAATTCGGTCTTTGTA
Source organism: Pannus brasiliensis CCIBt3594 (assembly GCF_036688125.1). Classification (NCBI taxonomy): domain Bacteria; kingdom Bacillati; phylum Cyanobacteriota; class Cyanophyceae; order Chroococcales; family Microcystaceae; genus Pannus; species Pannus brasiliensis. Next base: position 10,391 of record NZ_JBAFSM010000089.1, read on the forward strand.
AGCATCGGCGAGGTTATTGAGGGTCGTTGCCCATTGGAGAGGAAAATCCTTGCGGGTTCTGACTTCTAGAGCTTGCCAGTAGAATTCGATCTCCCTCTCTAAATTCTCGGCCCGATCGCCCCAAATTCGGTCTTTGTAAGCGTTGGCGAGGTTATGGAGGGTCGTTGCCCATTGGATAGGGAAATCTTTGCGGGTGTAGACTTCTAAAGCTCGCCAATAGGACTTGATCGCCCTCTCTAGATTCTCGGCCCGCTCTCCCCGAATTCGGTCACTGTAAGCGTTGGCGAGGTTATGGAGGGTCATTGCCCATTGCACGGGGAAATCCTCGCGGGTGTAGACTTCTAAAGCTTGCCGGTAGGATTCGATCGCCCTCTCTAGATTCTCCGCCCGCTCTCCCCGAATTCGGTTCTTGTAAGCGATGGCGAGATTATAGAGAGTCATCGCGTGAGCCACGGGGAAATCCTCGCGGGTTCTGACTTCTAAAGCTCGCCAGTAGAATTCGATCGCCCTCTCTAGATTCTCCGTCCGTTCTCCCCGAATTCGCCTACTGTAAGCGTTGGCAAGGTTATTGAGGGTCGTGGCCCATTGCACGGGGAAATCCTCGCGGGTGTAGACTTCTAAAACTTTCTGGTAGGCCTCGATCGCCCGTTCTAGATTCTCGGCCCGCTCTCCCCGAATTCGGTCACTGTAAACGGCGGCGAGGTTATTGAGGGTTATCGCCCATTGCACGGGGAAATCCTTGCGGGTTCTGACTTTTAGGGCTTGTCGGTAGAATTCGATCGCCTTCTCTAGATTCTCGGCCCGCTCTCCTCGAATTCGGTCACTGTAAACGTTGGCGAGATTATAGAGGGTCATCGCATGATCCGCTGGGAAATCCTCGCGGGTTCTGACCTTTAGGGCTTCTAGGTAAAATTCGATCGCCCGTTCTAGATTCTCGGCCCGCTCTCCCCGAATTCG
>NZ_JBAFSM010000090.1:0-11018 GCF_036688125.1 Pannus brasiliensis CCIBt3594
CCCTACGACAGAGGGTGTCTCGTTTAGTCCGAAAAACTCTGTCTTTTTCCAAATCGTTAGAAAATCACATCGGGGCGATCTGGTATTTTATCCATTACTATAATTCCTCTTTGGATTTATCATTACGTGTTTAGCACTACCTAAAGGGGAAACGATCGGTTCGAGTTATTCGTTCTTCCGTTCACTCTCTGTCCCGCGAATAGTACGGAGATAATGACAGGCTCGGTGTTCCGGGTTTCTCCCCGCCATCCACCAACAACATCCGTTACTAGATAAACCCCGGATAGGTTTTGTCGGGAGTGATGACCTATCTTTTTTACTTCCTGATGTTCCTTATCGGGCAAGGCTTTTAGCCGCATTCCGATACAGCGATCACGTTTTTTTCGAGGTAGGGAACGACTCGGAATCATCGCTATCGGAGGATTTCTTTTTTCGTTTTCTCTTAGACTGTTGAACGCTTAAGTTTATATTGTCGTTCAGAGTTTTGAGTCCGAATTTTTTACCCTGTATTTTTTCTTCTTTGATTTTTTTCTTATGCTGTTCCTCAAAATCTTCTCTTGATCGATCGCTTAATTTAGCGTTCCTACTGAGAATTTGATGAGCGCGTTTTTTAATATGTTTTTTGACTTCTTCAGATAAGTTATCTTTTTCAACTGGCTCATCAGACCGATTCTTCGTATTGACAACTCTATCCAAAGACAGTTTTGTCGATCTGAGTTTATTCTGATTTTCTTCGGAAAATTTCTCTTTGACCCGGAGGAAATTATTTTCGTATTCCTCTTTAGCTTTGTCAGGAATAGTCACTTTTTTTCCGTTCCATTTACCGATCAGAACGTCTGTAGATCCTTGCGGATGATAAGTATCTAAATCGGTATTAGTTTTTGCGAATTTAGCGTAAAATTCTATCTCTTTAGATCCGATCAATTTGTGATAATTTTTCTCGTCCAACTTGATGGAAATATTCATTTCGGGATGCAGGTTCATAAAACCCGTTCCGATGTTCTCGCCGAAACTGGAAAAGCCTAGCCCTGTAAAAGGGGGTTTGTCGGCGGTAATTTTAGGGTTAGATTTTTCGGAACCGATAGATTCTTCAAACAGTTTTTTAGAAATTTTGTCCGAGTAGTCTTTGCAATTTCGTTCGATTTCTTCCTCGGATTCTGAAGGATGAGATTTATATTTCAAACAGACATCTCTCGTTGCGATTTCCATTGCCATCGTCGCGACGGGTTCGGACGCTGTTTTAGAGCGATCGATAATTTTCTCGTATAATCGAACATCTAGCGTCATGAGAGTGTTCTTTTTTAATTCCTCTGTATAGGGTATTTTCAGGTAACAGGTTTGGGGAATCGGCTCGTGCAGGGGTTTTCCATTCGTATCCTTTCCAGTTTGAAGCAAGAAATCTTTTTTAATTTCTCCAGTTTGTTTATCGCGATATTCATAATCTAGACCGAGAGTCGTCGCCTGTTGCTGGGGCGAGAGAGCGTCGGTCGCCTCCGACGAGCCGATGAAACCGTTGACCGAAACTTTATTATTAGAGGTAGCTTCCGTGAGCCTCCTTTCCATTACGGAGTTGTGCATAACTTTGGTAATGTGGGTGGTTTGCTCTTGAGTGACGGTAAAGCCGGTGTTTAACATGGTGATTAAAACATCTACATCCTCATCGGGCATCTTATCCAGAGCGGCGACATCGGTTTCTCGATAAAATCTTTGAACTCTTTCCGTCAGGGAGTCCGCTTTTTTTTGATAGTCGATATTTTCCGTTTCGGTGGCTGTCCCGTTGGTGACTTTCTCGTATAAATCTATATCCAGCCCTACCTCGGGGCCGAATCGTTTAATTAACACGGTATAGGTGGTTTGTTGCTTGGCGAGAATATCCATTTTCCCTTCCTGGTCATCGGTTGTAATCCTGTGAGAAATCCACCGCCGAGAATCGGTAACGATCTCTATCATTATCGATCGCCGGTCCGATTCTCGCTTTCTAGGATTCCTAGTCCCGAGTCGATAGTTCCTGTCCCCTCCTTAATGTCATCGGTTGTAATCCCGCGAAGAATCCACGGTTGAAAATCGGGAACTATCTCTACAATCCTCGATCGCCGGTCCGATTCTCACTTTCTAGGATTCCTAGTCCCGAGTCGATAGTTCCTGTTCCCTCCTTAAAGGAATTATAGATGAACTCAAGGAGGGGAACCGGGTTATTTCCGTTTCAGTAACGTTAAAATTTCATCCATTTTAGCTTCCAGTAAACGCTGTTTCCGATCGAGTTGTTCAAAATATTGAACGACTTCGGATGTGGCCCGATCGAGCGTTTCGGACTCTACCGGTCGGACATCCCGCCCGAAGCCCATCAACGCGGGGCGTTCCACGTAGGTGACGCGGTGCAGAATCCGCCAGGCCTTGTTCGGTTTACCCGCCTGGGTTTGACGCAGGGCCCGGGCTTCCTCGTCATTGCTGGCCAGCCATTCGGGATCGACGACATAGTTAAAAAAGTCGGCGAAGTTGTTGGTGCTACCTTCGAGATAGAAACTCATGAAACGATAGCGATCGACCTTTTCCCCCGGCATCACGGGCAGATCTTTGTAGTTCGTGATCCCCTTACATTCCACCCCGTTCAGATCCACGTTTAACTGAAAACCCTTGCTAGAAGCCAAAGTTTTCGTCATGGTCTGGGTGAGGTTGACGGTAGCTTGGGCGGTTAGATTGACGGCGATCCCGAAAGCCTCAACGTCTAAATCTATCCCCATCGCCGCGTTCATCGAGAAGGAACCGCCGATCGTGTGTTCGACGGTATTGGCGAAGCTTTGTTGCTCGGTTCGTAGTCCCCCGTCCGCGTCCCAGACGTAGGTATTGACGATATTCCGTTTACCCGCCTTGATTTGCAGGGCTTCCATGCGTTTCTGCCAGCCCGCGAAAGCCACGGTAGCGTGAGCCTGCTTTTCTCGATCGCCGATTTTGCTCTGGATTTCCGCCTGTTTTTTCTTGGCCTCCTCGGAGCCTTGACCGGCGGAGGCCTCGGCTTGTTTATTGGCCTCCTCTACCCGTTGGTTTTGCGCGGCCGCTTTGTCGTCCGCGGTGGCGCCGGGTTTGTCTTCCTCTCGCTGAAGGTTGATACTCCCCGGCGCGTCCCCGCTGTCGATCCCCCGATCGAGCGAAGCTTCATCGACGGTACGCACGTCGAAATTGGCGAAGTACGCTTCCCGGCGTTTGTCCTCGTTTTCGATCGCCTGTTTGAGGTTATAGGCCTCTTTGAGACGGTAGTAACTGGCGGGATACAGGGAGCCGTACTGGGCGCGCATCTCGCTCACCTGTCGGAAAAAGCGAGTGCTGGTGGGGGAGGTCCCCGTTAACCCGTCCAGGCTACCGTTCATGGTGTAGGCGGGATTCATTAAAAAGGTGATCGTGTTCACATCGGGGGGGATTCCCTCCACGGGTTGCACCTGATAGCCGATCATTTTGCCACTGCGGGCGAGTCGGGTAATGAACACGTCCGCCAGGGCCGAGACGACCAAAGCGTAGCCGATATTTTTGGGGATAAAACGATTCCCTAGATGGGGGAAGTGCGGGGTCTCTTCGGGAGTGCCTCGCAATTCCAGTTTATCGGTAACGCTGAGGGAGGAACTGGAGGTAATGTTGGTGGCGTTCGTGAACTGGTAGTTGAAATCGAAATTCATTTTCGCCTTGGCCTTGATCTCGATATCGATCGCCGTTCCCACTCCCAGCGGCGCGGTCAGGATCGAGGTACTCCCGCCCGCGCCGAGACCGGCCTCTAGCGTCGATCCCAGGCCCGACTCCTGCGATCGATTCCAACTATAGGACACGTCCTCGGACGTGACCAATTCCACGGAGGTCGCGCCGTTGTAATCGTCTTGTACGGTCAGGTTCTCGCTGGGAATCGGGGGGGACCCCTCGATGTACCCTAACAGCGTGGGAGCGTACTGGGCGTTCCCGATCCATTTCAGTTCTAAAGCTTCCACGCGCTTGTCCGCGAGGAGTTCCGCGCTGTCGCTCGCGGGGTAGGCGAGGAATCGCCGCATCAGCCCGACTTTGGCCCCCGTTACCGGGTCGATCGTGACCGTGCTGTACTCGGCGGAAATGAGGGCATCGTGAGCGATGGGTAGGGTGTTGTCATCGACGAGGAGGGCTTCCGTCACCGTGCCGGGATAGTTACCGACGAGATCGAGAACTTTGGAGGTGGGACCGTCTACCTGAATTCGATCGAGGGGATAGCAGGCGATCAGATTGGCTTCTTTGCCGCTCAGACGCGTGTTCAGGTCCGCTTGAATTTCGGCCCCGCTCCGGGCTTTGTTCCAGAGGCGGATCTCGCTCAACCGGCCGTTAAAGTAGCTATCGGCAGACCAGTTACTCCGGGCGATATAGTTTTTCGTCCGTTTGAGCGAGTTGGGAGGTTGGACTTTAGCGGAATGGATCTCCTGACCGTTCTTGTACAGTTTCACGTTCCCCGCGCCGTCGATCGTGGCGGCCAGATGTATCCATCGCCCGATCTCCAGGACCGCGTTCGGCGTGATCGTCTCCTGCGCGGTGCTTCCCCGATAGATATTGAAACTCAGTCGGCCGGAAGTCCCGGAATTCGCCAGGAGAATATTATCCGAGCCGGCATCATTGCCGAGATCGATGATTCGGGAACAGTTTTTAAAACTGTCGTACCAAACCCAGGCTTCTACCGTGAAACCGCCGGAGAAATCCGCGCTCATTTCGGGTAGTCGTACATGATCGTTCACCCCGTCAAATTTTAGCGTTTTCCAAACGGGATGCCCGATCGGCGCGGTGCAGGATACCCAACTGGTCGGGAGGATCGGTGGCGGTGGCGGTGGCGGCACGAGCGGTAGGGCACGGTTCTCGACGAGAATCGCCTCGAAGACGGTACCGGGATAGTTGCCCGAGAGATCGAGAACTTTTCGCGTGAAGCCTTCCGTTTGGACGCTATCGAGCGGGTAACAGACGATCAGATTGGCCTCTTTGCCGGTCAGACGCGTGTTCATGTTCGCCCGAATTTCCGTCGCGCTTCGGGCTTTATTCCAGATACGAACCTCCGCGAGTTGACCTTCCGTGAATTCGGAAACCCCCAAGTACGAGCCGATAAAAACCGATTCGTTCGTCGCCGGGATGGCCGCGTCCGCGCTATTTCTTTGCCCGACCACTACCCCGTCGAGATAGCTAACGAATCCGTTGGGCGTGTTCCGTTTCCAGGTCACGGCCACATGATGCCAATTGCCATCGGTGGCCGCGTCGCCCACCGGAAGCCCCGCGCTCGTACTTCCATCCCACGAGAGAATATGTAGGGGGCGGGAGGGTTGCCAGCCCGAGATGAGATAATTGTTTCCCTGTTGCTGTCGCACCACCGACTGTAGAGTTTTCCCCTTGAACCAGTATTCAACGGTGATCTCGTTACCGCTCAGATTTTTGAGTTCGGTTTTGATAGAATCATTTACCCCGTCAAACTTCAGGACTTGGTTGACCGGTAAACCGATCGGTAAAGCCCGATCCTCGACGCTAACGGCCTCGACGAGCGTACCCGGATTGTTGGTAACTAGGTCTACAACTTGTTGGTTAATCCCCTCGACTAAAGGATAGTACGCGGCCAAGTTTCCCTCTTTACCGATCAGACGCTTGTTCATATCCGCTTGAATTTCCGCTTGAGAGCGAGCCACTTTCCAAATCCGAGCTTCGGTCATTGACCCGTTGAAATAATGGCTCTGTCCGGAATCTAGATTACAAGCGATATACAAAGGGGTTTTATCCACGATCAAACCGGAACTGACAAACCCTTCCGCCGCTAAGCTACCGTTGATATAGGTTCTGGCGATTTTGCCATCGTTGGTGATGGCGATGTGATTCCATTCATCCCATCTGACGGAACCGTTGGGAGTATTGGGAATCCCATCACCGGTTGACGAGGGAGTATGAAACCGATGGTGAATAAAGCCATTATTATGAAGCCAGATGTTAAAATTACGGCCGGGTTTGCCGATAATCCCGGTCCATTCTTGACTAGGAGGCTTCGGTTTAATCCAGACCTCTACCGTGTAGGCGGTAATCTGCAAATTCGCGTGATCGGGAACTCGGATAGCATCATTTACCCCGTCAAACTTCAGGACTTTGTTGACCGGGAGACCGATCGACTCGCTACTCGAAGCCGGGGCGCTCGCGAGGCTATTGCTAACCGCCCGATCGCTTAAATTCGACACTTTACCATCGTTGGCGAAGCCGGTCCCGTTGCGAACGGTGTCGCCCGTCGCCTCATCGAGCGGATAGTAAGCCAGTAATCCCGGCTCATTGCCACTGAGGACGGTTTTGCTGTTCATGGCGATCTCGTCATCGTTGAGGGCAACGCCCCAAAACCGCAGTTCCGCCAATTTTCCGAAGGGCTGTCCGTTGCCAGCGTAGGTAAAACCGCCGAAGGTTAACACGTCCCCGGTCAGTTTGATTTTCGCGGCCTTGAGATCTTTCGCCCTCTGGGAGTCTTTCGGCGCGTCGGCGAGAGCCTTGCTCTTGGTATCCCCCACCTTTTTTCCGTCGATATAGAATACCTGGGTATCCTCCCTGGCGACCGCGGCGAGGTGATGCCAACCCGCGGATAAAGTCTGCATATCGAAATCGATCGGGTAAAAAGATTCTCCCAGTATGCCGTTCGGATCGGCGCAGAAAAATCCTAATTGCTTGCCGTTCTTGACGAGAACGAAGTGGTTCACCTTCCCTCTGGCTAGGGTGTTCCAATCGGGTGTCTCGGGTAAGGGATAGACAAACCAAGTCTCGATCGTCCAATTCTCGGGCAGGGCGATCGGGTAGGTTAACGTGACCCGGCTATCTTTTCCGGCGAAGTTCAAACAGGCCCGGAGCGAGTCGGGAATCCATTGCTCGAAGGCGGCATTCCGGCTATCGGCGGTCGCGTCGAAGTTCGTTTGTCGCATTCGCCCGTCGCTATCGAAATAGCTCAATTGCACGTTCCCCTCGCAGGTTTCCAGGGTGTCGATCCGGCTGGCGGGCTGTACGAAATCCAGGAGAGCGCCGTTGATGACCAGACCTCGCTCGTCCTCGCTAATTTCGGGCATAACTTGAGGCGTTGTCCGGTTTTTTTGTACCCCGCTCAGAAGATCTGAATGGAGAGTATTTAACTCCGTTTCCAGTTGGGTGATCAGGGTATTCACTTGAGGTAAACGCTCTTTACATTTCCGCAATTGTTCGACTCGGGAAGCCTCGCTCGCCCTTAAATTATCCAACTCCCCCTGAAGTTTATTCAACAGATTTCTCTGTTGTGATTCTTTGGTTTGCGCGTCATTGAAAGCGGCTTGAATCGCGTTGGGATCTCTATTGCCGTTTTTCGTTTGGATCTCGATACCCGTAACTTGCATGAACCCTGGCAACGGTCCCATAAGCCGCGAGAATAGCACACCATCATCTCTGGTGATCGTCATCTCCGAGTTGTTGCCACCCATGGAGTAAATTTTCAGGATCGCTTTCAGCCCCGGCTCGACCCGGACCGACCCGAGGACATAGAAAGGACTACCCGAATATTGCCCGAGTCCGTAACTCGCGGTACGACCCTGCAATCCGGAACTGTCGTAGAAGATGGCTTGTTGTCTGGAGTAATTACTCTCTTCCCTCCAGTAGTTCGTATTACCGGCGGCCGAGTTAACTTGTGCCTGTTGATTGGCGATTTCCGCCTGTTTTTGCTGGATGGCTAGATCGTTAGGCATTTCTAGCGATGCAATCATCTTTAACAGATCTTGCCGCTCCTTAAAGGCGACGATTAGCTGTTGCTCTTTCGGGGAGATCTGGCGTAATTTAGCCGATAGAGTTGCCTGATTATCTGCCAGGGATTTTAAATTACTCAAGTTCTGGGTGTAACTCGCCTCGGTGATACTATTCGACACGGAGGCGATACGATGTTTCCGGATTTCTAACGATTCCCAATCCCCGGAAACCTTGGCGATCTCGAAACAACGTAACATACTGACCCCGTCGGGAATCGTGACGCGACAGGCGGCCCGATACCAACCGTTCCCTAGATCCTCAAAAGTACGCGCCTTGTCCTTGATTTTGATAACAATTTTGTCCTCCGCGCTACGACTTAATTTCCCCCAGTAGGCGAACGTGAAAATCGGCTTGCCCTGCCCATCGACGACGTTACCGGAAGCGTCGAAACTAACCGCGTTCGCCGGGTTCACCTTGAACTCGAAACTTTCCTCGTAGACGGTTCGCCGGCTCACCGCGACGAGTTCCGGATTGCTATATTTGACGGCTTTCGTCCCGTTGTTGAGGGCGCGTTTGAGCAGGGTCGCGCTCACGTAGGGATCGCCATAGACCTGACCGTCGTTGACGTGAACCCCGAAATCGGGAACGGTTCGGTCAGCGATTCCCGATAAACGCCAGTAACCGACTAGATAGGTTTCCTGACCCGTCAGTTGCAGGTACATACTATTCTTGATTTCCTCGCCGGTGCGGGCGGTCGTCCAGAGACGGAGATCGCTGATCTTGCCCTGAAAATAACCGTTATTCGCCGTGCTACTGCGGGCGAGATAATTTTTCCCGCGCTTGACGGTGGGGGGCTTCTCCATCTGTCCCGCCTGGATCTCTACCCCATTTTTGTAGAGTTTGGCATTGCCCGACGCGTCGATGGTGGCCGCCAGGTGAATCCATTGGCCGGTTTCCAGTACCCCCTTGGCCGCGAGCGTGTAGGGACTCGCCCCGACGTACACCGTCAGGGTCAGATCGTTGCTAGAATCCCGATTGCCGAGAACCAGACTATTTTCGATCGAACCGTCGCTAAAGTCGATAATCCGGGAGGAGGGCTGAAAACCGTCGTACCAGACCCACGCTTCCACGGTCATCCCGCCGAAGAAAGAATAACGCATCTCCGGCAGTTCGATATAATCATCCACCCCGTCGAAGACGATCCCGCGTCGTTTCCGGCCCAATACTCTCATGTCGAGAACTTCCCCGGCCGGCCATTTTTTCTCGATCGCGAAGTGAGTATCGTCGATTTTCCGGATGGGATAGGTGTGGTTATAGGAATCCGTGCCGATGATATGTACTTCGTCCCCGTCCTCGATCCCGTGATCTTTACAGGTAACTTGTAATTTCCCTTCCGGCGTTACCTTGTAGGCGGTAATCATGCCGTCGAACACGAAACCGCCTTCATCCCCTTCCGCTTCTTGTTTATCCCAAGATCCTAAATGTTCTAATTTTCGCGGTAGTTCTACCTCGAATCGGTCTTTATCGACCACCTTGGGACGATAGAAACCCTGATAGTCCTCGTTCCCGTCGATCGTGACCAGATCTCCACTGTCTAATCCCACGGAATGATCGCTGACGATCGTGACCAGATCTTCCACACCGTCTCCTTTCGTTCCCTCTTCTAGACCGACAATCTTTCCGTGAGGGGGGGGGGTCAGATCGGCGAACGCTTTCACTTCATCGAGAACCGTGATCGGTAACAATAATTCTTGGATTCGCGCGCGGATCGTTTTCTGACGATTCTCGGAAATCCCCTTGCTATCGGCTTCCGCTAGAAGTCCATCCTTGGCGATGTGGAAACTCAAGGACACCGCGCCTTTATCGGTGGCGACGACTAACATCAGCCGAGTTTCCATTCTCAGCAGTTGTTTGTCTCCCGATTGGGTTTCCTGTTCCTGCTGTATGTCGTACTTGGTGGCCGATAGACCGTTGATAATTTTTAATCCCCCGGTGTCCAGCGTTCTTTTAATTACTCCCGGAATTTTACGCAATTCGGGAGACTCTTTATCTTGTTCAAAAAAGTTATAGTCTCTGACCTCGAAGAGTCCTTCCTCGGAGGCGCGGAGGGTGGTGAGTTCTACTTTCCGGGTGTCGCGGTTGTAGGCGAAGATGTGCCAGCGATACACGTCGTTCTCGATCGTGGGGACCGAGACCACGGAAAACCACCCGTTTTGTAGATTGTTTACCAGGCTTAATTCGGTGGTCGGTTCGTAGAAAAAGTTATTATTCGTATCCCGAAAATCTAGGGTGTCCACGTTACTGAGTCCACCGCTCCCTTTCGTCATGTTTTTAGTGGGAGTGTATTTCTGGCGGCTTCTCTTGAAGCGAACCTCGTACTTGCGAATGAGTTTATTGGTCATCGCGTCGAGGACGAAGCGATCGACCAACAGGGTATTCGATTTCGATTGCCGGAAAACGTAAACGTGATCGAGGGCGGAAATCGCCTGTACGGGAGCGACCGCGCTTCGATCGCCGGTTTTGTAGAGCGATCGGATCACGAATCGATCGGGGTTTTCCCGATCGGTGAATTCTAATTTTTCCCGATTAATCACCGAGAGATCTTCCGCCTCGTCGGGAAAGGCTAACTCTTGCCAATTTTCCCACCCGGTTCTCTCCGCCGCGGGGGTGTTCAGATAACTATCTTCAAAACCGTCTTGTTTGATCGTGTACCAAATTTTGCCATTGACATCGGTGGCGAAGACCACCACTTTCCCCTCGTGGGTCACGCTATTCAAATATTTGATAGAACTGGCAGATAAGTTACGCAACAAGACCATGATTGACCTCGATTCTGGATAAGATAGCCAAAGAATAAAGACGAGAGCGAAAATTTCTAGCTCGCTAATCGCTAGAATGAAAAACCGGTTGGCGGACTTTTTCGATTTGATGGCACTATAAATTCTTCGGTTACCCGACAGTTAACCACTCAAGACACACGCCAGCAAATAGCGGAAACTATTCTTTTGAACAGATTTTTAGATCGACTCCCGCAAAAAACAACCCGCGCGATCTTGAATAGAAGCTTAGCACGGTTTAGCGACACTTGATGTATAGATTTATGAATCGATGAGCAGGGTCGCGCTCACGTAGGGATCGCCATAGACCTGACCTCGGAACGAATTTATATGGTAATATCGATCGATAAAATTCGAGATATTAAGAAATTTAAAAATATATGATTATTAGAAACAGCAATTTTGAATTTTATAATCTACAGCCTTTCTCAGATAGATGAGGTACAGTAGCAACAGTGTGCGAACCAATTA
>NZ_JBAFSM010000091.1:0-10906 GCF_036688125.1 Pannus brasiliensis CCIBt3594
TCTTTCCGCGAGGTTTCTATCTTCCCCGACCCTAGAGTGATAAAAGAGCGGTATCATTACGTGTTTAGCACTACCCTAATTTTTATTGTCACCCCTACAGAACGGAACTAACAATCAATCGAGGGAACGAAGAGAAACGAACCGAAAGTCGGGGGACAGGTCGAACCCCCCGTAGGCTAGACGAGTAGCGGAACCCTTTCGGTTCGGGCAGGACAGACCGTAACTGGTCTGAGGTGTTCAGAGTAAACGAACTGGAGTAGAACATGGTTAGACACGGCAAAGCTAGTGAACTCTGGAAATCATTACCTTGGAAGAAATTTCGACGTAATCTTTTCCGTCTACAAACGCGAATTTACAAAGCTATTCGGGCTGGAGACTATCGTTCGGCGAGGTCAATTCAAAAGCTCGTTCTGAAATCTACCTCGGCGAGGTTACTGGCTATCCGTCAGGTAACACAGCTAAACGCCGGGCGTAGGACGGCGGGAATTGACGGAAGAGCGAATTTAACGATGGAACAGAGATTCGACCTGAATGAACTTCTGGCCAGACAGGCGAACGACTGGAAACATCAGAAACTCCGCGAAATTCCCATCCCCAAGCGGGATGGAAAGACCCGAATCCTTAAAGTCCCCACTATGGCGGATCGATCGTGGCAATGCCTCGTTAAATACGCTTTAGAACCGGCGGCAGAGGCCACCTTTCACGCGAGAAGCTACGGTTTCCGAACGGGACGCTCGGCGCACGACGCGCGGAAAACCCTGTTCGACAACCTGAAATCAACAGCGAAGGGAAAAGATAAGCGAGTCATCGAACTCGACATCGAGAAATGCTTCGACCGGATAAGCCACTCATCCATTATGGAAAGACTCATCGCCCCCAAGAGCATCAAAACCGGAATCTTCCGATGCCTAAAGGCGGGTGTCAATCCGGAATTTCCTGAGCGAGGAACCCCACAAGGGGGAGTGGTGAGTCCACTTTTAGCGAATATTGCCCTCAACGGGATAGAGGAGATTCACCAATCCGTTCGCTACGCTGACGATATGGTGATTATTCTGAAACCCGAGGACAATCCTAATGTAATCCTATACCGGATACGCCAGTTCCTCACCGAGAGAGGGATGAATGTTAACGAGCACAAGACTAAGCTGACCGCTACGACAGACGGCTTCACGTTCCTAGGCTGGTACTTTAAAGTGCAGGGCAACGGAAAGTTTAGATGCGTCCCCTCAACGGACAACTTTAAATCCTTCCGTAAGAAAGTGAAAGCCATCGTCAATAGCTCGAATTATGGTGCCACGGAGAAAGCCAAAAGGCTCGCCCCCCCTAGTAAGAGGATGGAGGAATTACCATCGCTACTGTCAGATGGATGGCTCGCGATTCTCGCTGTACCACATCAACCACAGAGCGTTTAAGGTGTTCGACAGGGAAACCAAACAGGATAAACACACTAGCGCGGAGCTAGTGAGAAAAGCGTTCCCGACGGTTCCCTACTCCGAAAACAGGCACGTCAAAGTCAAGGGTGAGAAATCCCCCTTCGACGGAGACATCGCCTACGGTCGCGAACGTAACAGTAAACTCTACTTCGGCGACACCTCTAAAGCCCTCAAACGGCAGAACCATACCTGTGCCTCCTGCGGATTAAGATTCCTAAATGATGAAAGAGTTCATCTCCATCATATCGACGGGAATCACTCCAACTGGAAACCCAGAAATCTGATAGCAATACACGAAAGCTGTCACCATTACCGGCACATGAGCAAAGGCGAAAGCTAAGAACATCGAAAGCTGGATGCACCGAAAGGCGCACGTCCAGATTGAACAGGGAGGGGCGAGGGGTCATACCCTCCCTCGACCCTAACTAACGTCATTTCCCAATTCACGAGGGTACTGAAACCCTTGGAATTCCGTAGGCGAGAAACCCTAAAAAATCCTTAACCGAGAGGTATTGAGACGAGAGCGGGCGATCTCCCGCTAGAAGTACCCGCCCCGAGCGCGGTATCCGGTCTCGCTACAATTTCATCAACCCTCGTCGTGAGGGGCGACCATCTTTAAGAGCCTCGTACAGCGACGGTCATTGTCTTCGGAACACGGGCGATAGCGAGAATTCGGCGAACGAGTACGGACTTCGGGTAACCAGTAGCGCGTCCATCAGATCCATCGTCGCGTCTCTACCGTTGCCCAACAACGAGTAGGCATCAGATACGGAATTTTAGATTCTAAGGTCATTGCAGGAAGAGAGAGGATTATCGCTTAATCTCTCGTTCTCTTCCCAAATGCAGTTCGGGTGTATTTCCGACCGCTTTTTTAGTCTAAAGTCGAGCGAAGGGCGATATAGCGGGAATTCGCCCGCGGGTTGCCTCTCGCGAAAGCTTGCTGAAAATATCCGTCGGGATCGTCGCGGATTACCCGGAGAATTTTCCCGTACAGCGATACCGCGGGTTCGTGTACGAGCTTTCCCTCCCTTACCCCGTCGATCGAGATCGGGGGTACGCCATCGGGGGGTAGGGGTTTCCGGAGCCGGCGCGCGTCGAGACACCGGTATTTAAAGCGCCCGTTCACCCACCGCATCACGCTCCCGAATTTCGGGTCGTATTTCTCGATATTACGGGTAATATCTTGAAAAAGCTCCTGTAAGGCTTCCGCTCGGTTCTCCGGGTAGTCCGCTCGGGAGGCGGAGGACAGAGGGGGTAGCAATTGACGGGGCGATCGCCTCGCGGTAGGAGGATGAACCATTTGGTTAGGGCGCGGTTCCGTTCCCGACCGCCCGCGGGATAGTCTTTCGCCCGTAACGCGGTTTCTTCGAGCGATTCACCGGTTATAGAGATCCGATCGATTCCTATGTTTATATCGGTCGGGAAACAGGTTTTTTCTACGACCGAAGAAAAATTAAGAAATGTAACGGGACGCGCACAACCCATCGATTCGCCCGAAAGGAGAGGTACGGAAAACAAAATTCCCGCGATCACGCGTTCGGGAGTTTCGCGGGCGGTATAACGCCCGATCGGGTTTTCCGTAACCCGCCATCTCGTCAATAGTTGTTCGGGATACCCCCCGTTATTTTCCCCTCTTGCAGGGTTATATCCACCATGACCGGAAAATATTTATCCCCCGCCCAACGCCGGGATCTGAGCGAGATCTCGCGAGAGACCTCGCTACCGGAGATCGATCGCAAACGGATTCAAATCATCCTTTTCGCGGACGAGGGAAAATCCCAGGCCGAGATCTGCAAGCTTCTCGACTGCACCCCCGCCACGGCTAGTAAATGGATACTGATCGCCGAGAGCGGCGAGATCGATCGCTGGCAGAAATACCGCCGCGGCCGCCCGCCGAAGGTCGATGATCGCTACCTCGCCCGTCTCAGGGAACTCATTAGTAAATCCCCCCGCGATTTCGGCTATTCCTTTAACCGATGGTCGGGAGTTTGGTTAGCGCGGCATCTAGAGAAAGAATTCGGGGTCGCGCTTACCCCCACCCACATTAACCGTTTACGGAAACAGTTACAGCCGATCCGTATCGTCGATCTCTTCCCTTCCCCCAAAGCTTAAAACCATAGTCGCTTATGCTCGATACTCACACCCTAATCAACCCGTGGCCGGAAATCCTTTCCGAAACCCGGTGGCGGAACCTACAGAAAGAGGCGATCGCCCTCTCTCCCGAAGCCGGTACACTGCCCCTACAGCCGGGGTTATACGTGGTCTTTTGCGGCAGAGTCCGTATACTGAACTCGGCCCACAAGAAAGTTATCTGGCTCGAAAGTGGCAATTTTTTCGGTGAGTTCTCTTTATTTCCCGAGTTAAAATTGTTTCCCTACCCGGTTCGAGTCTCCGCGAGCGCGGAACTACTTTTAATTCCCGATTCCTCGCTGAGGCCGATCCTGAAAAAACACCCCGCCCTGAAAAAACAACTCCTGCAACGGGCGCGAGAGATCGACACGATCGTTCGGAATACCGGGGAAGAGAAAGAAAAAAGCGAAAAAAGCGATCGAATCTATTTTCCCTCCCCGGCGCGACGGTTGGGACACCGGATCGGGCGAACGATCCGCCGTTATCCCTTCTTCGAGCAACAGTCCGCTTCCGATT
Source organism: Pannus brasiliensis CCIBt3594 (assembly GCF_036688125.1). Taxonomy (NCBI): domain Bacteria; kingdom Bacillati; phylum Cyanobacteriota; class Cyanophyceae; order Chroococcales; family Microcystaceae; genus Pannus; species Pannus brasiliensis. The sequence continues at coordinate 4,080 of NZ_JBAFSM010000091.1, forward strand.
GCGGGGCGGCCTGTCTGGTGATGATCGCCCGCTATCACGGCAAAAGAATCAGCGTCAACCGTTTGCGGGAGATGGCGAATGTCACCCGCGACGGGGCATCGATGAAAGGACTGATCGCCGCGGCGGAAAATATCGGTTTTTCCACGCGCCCGGTGAAGGCGACTCTAGAAGGATTAACGAAACAGCCGCTACCGGCGATCGCCCACTGGGAGGGCAAACACTTCGTCGTCATCTGGGAAATCACTCGAAAACAGGTCATTATCGGCGATCCGTCCCTCGGGCAGTTAACCCTAAGCAGAGCCGAATTCGCGGGGAAATGGACGGGATTCACCCTCCTCCTACAACCGACCGTGAAATTTCGGGAAACGAGGGAAGATAAAGCCTCGCTCTGGCAGTTCTATCGATTACTTCAACCCCATTGGTTCGTACTGCTGGAAATTTTCGTCGCCTCGCTTTTTATCCAGATTTTCGGGTTAATCACGCCAGTTTTCACCCAGTTAATCCTCGATCGGGTGATCGTGCAGGGGTCTTTAACCACTCTCTGGGCGATGGGGATCGGAGCGCTGATTTTCGGGGTATTCCGGGTGATGATTACCGGTTTACGCGCCTATCTCCTCGATCACACCGCTAACCGCATCGATACGGCGTTAATCACCGGTTTTATCCGTCACACCTTGAGCCTTCCCCTCGGTTATTTCGAGTCCCGCTACGTGGGCGATATCGTCTCCCGCGTCGGGGAAAACCGCAAGATCCAGCGTTTTTTATCCGGGGAAGCGCTCTCGATTTTACTGGACTTATTGACGGTTTTCGTGTACGTGGCGGTGATGTTCCGCTATAGCTGGCAATTGGCTTTATCGAGTTTAGCGATCGTGCCGCCGTTCTTTCTTCTCGCCCTATTTTCTACCCCTTTTCTCCAGAGAATATCGCGGGATATTTTTCAGGCGATCGCCAAGGAAAGCAGTTACCTGATCGAGATTCTAACCGGTATCCGTACCGTGAAATCGATGGCGACGGAGCGCTCGGCCCGGTGGCACTGGGAAGATCTTTTCTCGGTGGAGGTAAAGAAAAATTTTGCTGGGCAGGTGATCGAGAATAATCTCCAGATAGTGAGCAATCTCATCGAATCTTTAGCGACGACGGGATTACTCTGTTTCGGCGCGTATTTGGTGATTCAAAACCAACTATCGATCGGGCAATTGATCGCTTTTAATATGCTTTTCGCACAGATCGTCGCGCCCTTTCAACGCTTAACCGTTCTCTGGACACACTTTCAAGAGGTCAATATCGCCGTCGAGCGAATTAACGATGTCTTGGACGCGGAGCCGGAGGAAAATAGCGAGGAACGTTCCCGTCAGTTTCTACCCGAACTAACGGGACATATTCGTTTTGAAAATGTCACCTTTCGCTACCATCCCGACAGCGATCGCAATGTTTTAGAGAACGTGAGTTTCGAGATTTCTCCCGGTCAAACCGTCGCCCTCGTCGGTCGGAGCGGTTCGGGAAAAACGACGATCTCGAAATTACTTCTCGGCCTGTATCCCCCCACCGACGGAAAGATCTCGATCGACGGTCACGATCTGACCGCGATCGCCCTGAGTTCCCTACGGCAACAGGTGGGAGTCGTGGATCAGGATACGTTTCTTTTCGGTGCCACGATTCGGGAAAATATCAGTTTAGGGCATCCCGATCGACCCTTGGAAACTGTTATTGAAGTCGCGAAACTCGCGGGAATTCACGACTTCATTCAATCGCTCCCGATGGGGTACGAAACCCAGATCGGCGAGGGGGGAGGATTACTTTCCGGGGGGCAGAGACAACGGATCGCGATCGCTCGATCGCTCCTGGGAGATCCGCGGCTATTAATCCTCGATGAAGCCACTTCCCACCTCGATACGGAATCGGAACGAATTATACAAAATAATCTCCAGAAAATCCGACGGGATAGAACGGTGGTGATTATCGCCCATCGCCTTTCCACGGTGCGGAGCGCGGATTGTATTCTCGTACTCGATCGGGGGGTATTGGTCGATCGGGGAACTCATGAAGAATTAATGTCCCGTCCGGGGATTTACCGAAACTTAAACGCTAACCAATTGAGCGAGTAACCATGACAACCGAACTAAAAAACGAACGCGAACAATGGTCTTTCCAGACGAAAGAGTTAATCGAAACCTTACCCCTCCCGTGGACGCGCGGCTTACTGTATTTCCTGATTCTCCTCGTCTCGATCGTTCTGCCGTGGGCGATATTTTCTAAAGTCGAGGAAACGGGGGTCGGCACGGGAAGAATCGAACCGCAAGGGGAGACGGTAAAACTCGACGCGCTCGCGGCGGGAAAAGTGGAAAGAATCTACGTCCGCGAGGGGCAGGAGGTAAAAGCGGGGCAACCGATTTTACAGCTAGATTCCTCGTTAATTCGGAAGGATATTCAACAAGCCGAGGAGAAAATCGCGGGACAAAAAAGCCGTCTCTCCCAACAGAAAATCATCAAAAATCAGCTAGAGATTTCTTTAACCACCCAACGCCAGCAGAATCGCGCGGCGGAAGCGGAAAAGAAAGCCTCGATCGAACAAGCGCGGGAGAATATTAACGCGTTAGTTCAGAAAGCGAAGATATCGCTAGAAGAACAAGCGGCGCGGGTGGATCAGGCGAAAACCGCCCTCGCGCGAAGTCAAACCGATTACCCGATTTTAAAAAGTCGGTACGAGATCGCTTTACAGGAAGTGGAACGCTACCGGAAAGCGTGGGAGGACGGCGCGATCTCGGAGGTGCAATTCATCGAGCGCGAGGACAACGCCAAAGAACGCCAACAACTCTACGAGCGGGGAAAAGCGGAGGTGAAAGAAAATCAAGAAAAAGTAGCGGAGTTAGAGAGCGCGTACCGTCAAATAAGGCAACAAACGAGCGCGGATATCGCCCAAGCGCGTCTGCAATTACAGGAGCGGAAACGGGGTTATCAAAGCTTACGCCACGCGAACGATCTAGCCCTATCCAGGATACAGGAACAGATTAAAAATCTGGACGCGGATATCGCCTCTCTCGCGTCGGAAATCGCCCAAAGCACCAGCCAGCGGCAAGCGCTCCAGATTCAACTCGGACAGAGGGTTTTCAAGGCGAATACCGACGGCACGATCTTTTTATTACCGATTAAACGCGCGGGCGCGGTGGTGCAGTCGGGAACGCGCGTGGCCGAGATCGCCCCGAAGGGTTCGCGGTTTATTCTCAAGGCGGAAATGCCCACGGATCAAAGTCAATTTCTCCGCGCGGGTATGCCGGTAAAAGTCAAGTTCGATGCCTATCCCTTTCAAGATTACGGGATTATCGGCGGCCAGATTATTAAGAGATCACCGACGGCGATCGAGAAGGAAACGGCCAAGGGAAAGATCAACGTTTTCGAGCTAGAAATTCAACTCGATCGCTCCTGTATTCAAAAGGGAAGTCAATGTATTCCTTTCAACCCTGGCGATACGGCTACCGCGGAGGCGATCGTCCGTCAGCGTCGGGTGATCGATTACATCCTCGATCCCTTCAAGGATCTCCAGAAAGACGGGTTAAAACTGTAGCTTTTTTGTAAGGAGTCATTATGTCGCGCACTATCAGCATCACGAATCAAGACCTGATCCAACAGCTTAAGTTTTCGGGTAAAATCTCCGAAATTATCGAGGGAATTATCGCTCGGAAAATCATCACCGAAGCGGCCGCGGAAGCGGGGATTAAAAACGCGATCGCGGAGTTACAGCAGGGGGCGGATCAATTCCGTCTCGCCAATCAACTCCATAACGCTAAAGATACGTGGGATTGGCTGGGAAAACGGGGGTTATCCCTAGACGATTTCGAGGCGATCGTACAATTCAATTTACTATCGGGTAAATTGGCGCAACATCTCTTCGCGAACAAAATCGACCCTTATTTCGTGGAACATCAGTTAGATTACACCGGCGCGGTGATCTACGAGGTGGTGTTAGCCGATGAAGCGATGGCGATGGAGTTGTATGAATCGATTCAGGAGGAGGAAATCGGCTTTCACGAGGTGGCGCGTCGCTATATCGAGGATGTAGAGTTACGACGCAAGGGGGGTTATCGCGGTATCGTCTACCGTAAGGATTTACGGCCGAATATCTCGGCCGTGGTTTTCGCGTCGGATTCACAACGTTTGTTGAAACCGCTTCTGGGCGATCGGGGTTTTCATCTGATTTTCGTGGAGGAAATCGTTCAGCCGAAGTTAACCGAGGAGTTGGTTTTGCAAATCGGTGTCGATCTGTTCGGTCGGTGGATAGAAGAAAAACTTCAGGAGGTGGAGTTCGAGTTAGGGAATTAATCGTAGACGGGGTGGGCGTTGCCCGCCCCGTATTAACTGGAAGAGCGGGATAGACTATCGATCGAGCGGTGGCTTGACTGGATGAACGGTGAATTAACCTCTAAATCGAGTCGAAACATTATTAGCTCTATTTATGTTCGATCGATATCTTTCAGGAGATTGATTTATTTTGTTTATTTAATTAAACTATAAGAAGTGACGATATCGAGTCTTTAGTCTTCGTTAAAAACGATTAACATTAGCCATGAAAGCAACAAGTCTTCTAAACTATCATTTTTTTACTATCGATACCGAGCGAGCTATTCTCTTTGAGAAATTTACCTATCCGAGTTATCGTTTTCTACTCAGAATTTTAGATACAGATTCTTCTATTGTTGCAATAGGGATTAGCGTGGATTCACGGGCTATTGGATTAGCTTTAGCCAAAATTGACAATTATAAAGCGGATTTAATTTCTTTGTTCGTTCATCCCGAACATCGGCAAAAAGGGCTTGGAAAAGCTTTGCTCACCTTTTTAGAGTTCGAGCTTAAAAGCAAGAATTGCTCGCAATTGAGTGTAGTATATTTATGCAACCAAACCACTCTTTATTTTGAGAAAATAATGCAGAAATTAAATTGGCTCGAACCTCAGCCGAGGATGTTAGTTTATGAGGCACTGATTCAAGATTTTAAAGATTTATCTTGGTTAAAACTATATACATCTATGCCTTCTGGCTATACAATCTTTCCTTGGATAGAGCTAAGCCAGCAAGATAGAGAATTTATTCAAAATCAAAAATCGTATTTTCTGGAGTATCCTGAAATTTTATCACCATTTCAAGAGGAAGAGAATATGGAAGTTACGAATAGTTTAGGCTTGAGATATCAAGATAAGGTTATCGGGTGGATGATCACCCATAGAGTAGCTCCCGATACGATACGCTATACAAAGCTTTTTGTCAAACGTGAACTACAATCTTTAGGGAGGGGAATCGCTTTATTGGCTAGATCGATTCACTTACACCTCGAAAAAATTCAAGCTCCTAAGATGACCTGCGCTATCGAGTTTAACAATATCGCAATGGTTAAGTTTGGAGAAAAAAGAATAGCACCTCATGTTCGCTCTATTCGTCAATCTCGATATTCTTTAAAAAAATTCTAATTTTTAAAGAATATTATTCTAATCTACAGCAGTTTTCCTGGAGGTTCAGTACGCGTAAATCCTTGACTCTAAAAATTTTCAGCTTCGTAAATGTTCCTCGTGTTACTGAAAGCCGCTGTTACGCCCTTCTATCATTACAGGGTCGCTATCAATCGGGCGAGAGCCTAAAACGCCTCGCCCGGTTTAGATTTTTAGTCTCGTTTCTAACAGGAGCTTACCCGACACCGATAGAAAAGCGGTATCATACTAGGCTCTGATTAAAACCTAAAAATAAAAATGTCGCCAAGGGAAAGGAAACCACCCAGGCTTAGGCCAAGTGATAGGCTTGCCTCCTACACCAGTGATAGGCTTGCCTCCCACGACTACTTCAAGTTCTAAGCTGGACAGCTCGGCGAATTCAAACTCAGAAGGATGTAAATTAGTTATTTTGATGTTAGTCATGAACTGGTAACTCCTAGTACAAGGTTTATAAATAAAATTATTCATGGTATTTATTCAAAATGCAAACACATTGTTATGCTTAATTTGATTATTTTTGTTTGAGGTTTTTATTCAAAAACATAAAATTAATGAATCATGAGATTAAAGTAAGCTTCGCTTTTTTAATCTCATGATTTGATGTTAAGCGCGTATTAAATCACCTTGAGAAAATACTACATCAGGTGATTTTTTACGAGACTTAGAGTAGTGAGACCACACCCCGTGCAACACCTATCCAACCTCCCGGCACATTACGACGAACCGCTCGATCGACCGAGGGTCCCCAGTTGCCTATATTTAAAAATCCATTTTTGCCTCCGACAACAGCTTCAAGTTCTAAGTCGGATAGCTCGGCAAATTCAAACTCGGTAGGTTGTAAGTTAGTTACTGTAATGTTAGCCATGATCGTTAGCTCCTATGCGAGGTTTACTAAACATAATCATCAACGATACTCGTTTAAAATGCAAATGTATTTTGAAATTTAATTAATTTATTTTTGTATCGAATTCGATCGATCCGAATACCGCGCTCGGTTTAATTTTAAGGTTATTTAATGAAAGATATAGGATAACCTAGATTATTTTTTTGAACTTAAATATTTTTTTTAAGTTCGATTAGTCTTTAAAAATAGCTTGTTCTCTCTTGCGAGATTCCATAGTATTAAATTCAGAGAAGTCGATCGGCTTGTCCGATAATTCTCGCCGAACTCTTCTATTTATAGAGTCAATTACGCTCGCGCTCGCGTTCTCTAACCGATCGCTCTTAGTAGGAATACCGAATCCGCTTTTAAAAAATTGATAACTTTCCCGCTATAGCGAGATTAGAGACCCCGAATAATGGGACTTAAACGGATCGTCTAACTTTTTAAGCTATAATCGAGTCATAACAA
>NZ_JBAFSM010000092.1:0-10767 GCF_036688125.1 Pannus brasiliensis CCIBt3594
TCGTTCAATTTAGCTATCGATAACAGTATACCTCATCTTTGTGAGAAAGGCTGTAAATCTAGTTAAAGGTAAGGAAAAAATCATGAGAGACGAGTTTCTAGATCTCGCAAAGTCTCTAAATCTGGATCACAAATACGGATCAATAGAGAGTACGGATATAGATTTAGCTTTGATTGACAGACAAGAAAAAATTTGTATTGTTATGGAATTAAAGTGGTTTATTTATCCAGCCGACATAAGAGAATGTCATGATCGATCGAAAGAACTTTCTAAAGGAGTACAACAAGCACTAAAAATACAAAATGCCTATAAAAAATCAAACAAAAAATTGATCGAATCGGTTTTAAATATTGATACGACTTATAATTTTATAACTATCGTAGTATCTAAAAACTGGATCGGTCATTTCGATATTCAAAATCCAGAAGTACCTATAATTAAAGCCTCAGATTTAATTGAAAAAATCAAAAGCTTTAAATCTTTGCAAAAGACGGCAGAATGGTTAAAGGAAAGAGCTTATTTACCTAAATATGGAAAAGATTTTAAAATTATTACTGTAGATATCGAGTTGGGCGGCTGGCATTCTAACTGGTATGGAGTTAAACCCATCTAATCGACGGAAACGGTTAGTAACTTCAGCCTCAAACCTTTGGCGTGAGAGAAATATAAACCTTCGCACGATCGATAGCTATCTTGCGGTGATCAAAGAGCGTTAATAACCCTGTTAAGAATATCATATCTTCATTAGGTTTTTAATCGAACAGAACTTTGCGGCACAAAACATCCGATCGCAAATCTCAACAAAAATTAATTTGCCGATAATTTTCTTATTAGTAGTCCACAATGAATCGTTAGACTCACTACAGAAACGATCGAACGCCCGATCGCAGAATAGAAAAAGCTGTCACGGAGAGAAGGCGATGAACGTACTAGGGGCGACGCGGTTCGAGCAGGCGGTGATCAATATGTCCCTGATCAACCTGTGCGATCGAGATAGTTATGTCGGTCAGGAAATGCGGAAAGCGTACACGGAATGGAAGGAAGAAAGCGACGAGGCGATCGATAACCCGTGGCGCGATTTACACCAATTCACCATCTACGTCCCCCATCCCGATCAGGAATACGAGGGAATTTCCCTAGAAGACGGCTTAAGCAAAGGCTATAACGTCGAGGTGAATGTTGTCCGCGACAAAAGCGCGATCCCCTACAAAATCCCCGAGGGAGGCCATTTCGTCGTCGTCCTCAAACAGCGCAAGTTAGACGGAGATTTTAAAATCGCCGCCACGGGAATGTTTGTCCGTCCCCTCGGAGTTTTGAATCTCGATCTGATCGTCGATATGGATGAAGATCAATTCCAGCCGATCGTTGTCAAACACCCGATCGTCCGCGATTATCCGATCGGCTGGGAAGACAAATTAGTGATGTTTCTCAAACAGGAAATCCACTGGCGGGATTTACCGGATGTCGTCGGTTACGTCGATCGCTCCCACAACGCGGATTATCGCCCCCCCTCCTGGCGCGAGGTATATTTAGGGGCGACCGGATTTAGTGGTTTTTAATCGCCAGAATCCTCTCGATCACCTCTTCCACCACCTTATCGGGAGTGGACGCGCCGGAAGTCACCCCGACGACGATCGATCCCTCGGGTAGCCAATTCTCGGTGACGAGTAAATCTTCGCCGAGAGGTTTATGTTCGACGCGATTGCCGGGCCCGATACGCGCGGCGCTGTCGATGTGATAGGAGGGAATCGATCGATCGACCGCGATTTCCTGTAAATGGGTCGTGTTCGAGGAATTATAGCCGCCGATCACCACCATTAACGATAATTTTTCCTCGACTAACTCGAACATCGCGTCCTGGCGTTCCTGGGTCGCGTCACAGATGGTGTTAAAACTCATGAAATGCTCGTTAAACTCGATCGGCCCGTACTTTTTCAGCAGGGTGCGCTCGAATAGTTTGCCGATCTCCTCGGTTTCGCTCTTGAGCATGGTGGTTTGATTGGCGATGCCGACGCGTTCGAGATCTCGATCGGGATCGAACCCTTCCGAGTGGGCGTTTTTAAACTTGGCGAGAAATTCCGCTTTATCTCCCCCGCGGAGGATGTAATCGCAGACATAGTTCGCCTGTTCCAAATTCAACACCACCAGATAGGTTCCCGCGAACGAACTCGTGGCGATCGTTTCCTCGTGGTTGTACTTGCCGTGAATGATCGAGGTATAGTCGCGTTTTTTATGCTTTTCCACCGAGTTCCAGACTTTCGATACCCAGGGACAGGTAGTATCGACGATCGTGCAACCTTTGTCGTTTAATATCTGCATTTCCGAAACACTCGCGCCGAACGCGGGCAGGATCACCACGTCCCCGGTAGAAATCGCGCTGAAATCCTTCTCTCCCTTTTCCACGGGAATAAAACCCACTTCCATCTCCCGGAGACGCTCGTTTACCGAGGGATTGTGAATGATCTCGTTGGTTATCCAGATGCGATCGCTCGGGAAATGCTTACGGGTCTCGTAGGCCATGGCCACGGCGCGCTCGACCCCCCAACAGAAGCCGAACGCTTTCGCGAGATGGATCGTTACCTCGCCCCGTTGTAGACGGTAATTATTCTGGCGGATTTCTTGAACGAGGCCGCTTTGATATTCGGTCGTCATCGCGTCCATCACCTCGGCCCCGTGGCCGAATCCTTTGCGATGGTAATTCTCCGATTGTTGTAAAGAGCGTTTAAAAGCTTTGGTATCCATGCCGGTATCGAGAAAGGGCGTTGATCTTAAAATATTATCCCTTAGAACGCCCGCCGATCGATTCCCGTCGCGACCCGCGAAAAAAATCGGGAATCCTGAAGCGAGGGATTCCCGATCGAACGGATCTACTCTTTATCCTGCGTCGAGGAAAAGGCGGAGGGGCCGGAAAAAATGCTATTTCCCGAAAACTCGAACTCCTTCCCGTAGGCTTCCTCGCCGTGTTGGGGGATGTCCAACCCTTCCTCTTCCGTGAGCGGTTTCACCCGCAGATCCATCACTAAACCTAGCAGTTTCAGGATGACGAACGTACCGACCGCGGCGAAAACATAGGTCGCGAACACGCCGACGAACTGCGTCCACACCAGTCCGGGATTTCCGAAAAATAAACCGTTATTTCCCGCCGAATTAACCGCTTTCGTCGCGAAAAAACCGGTTAAAATCGCCCCGATCGTCCCGCCGACCCCGTGAACCGGATAGGTATCGAGCGAGTCATCGAAACGCAGTTTCACCCGGAGACTGACCGCGAAGAAACAGACGACCGAGGTGATCGAACCGATCAGGATCGCGCCGAGGGGAAGGACGTAACCAGCGGCCGGGGTGATGGCGACCAATCCCGCGAGGAAACCGGTCGCGATACCGACGGCGGTGGGTTTTTGCCGGAGTACCCATTCCAGGATCATCCAGGTCAATCCCCCGGCGGAGGTAGCGATCGTCGTGTTGACGAAAGCGGTGGTCGCGAGGGAACCGGACGCGAGCGCGCTTCCCCCGTTGAAACCGAACCAACCGAACCAGAGCAGACCGATCCCCAAGAGAACGAACGGAACGTTATGGGGCGCGTGACCTTGGGTCGCGAAGTTACGTCGCGGGCCGATCACCCAGGCCGCCACGACCGCGGAAACCCCGGAACTAATATGCACGACCGTTCCCCCGGCGAAATCGAGCGCCCCGGTCGCGCCGATCCAACCTTTCCCCCAAACCCAGTGCGCGAGCGGGGAGTAGATAAAGGTAGACCAGAGCAGTAAGAACCAGAAATACGCTTTAAAACTGACCCGTTCGACGATCGCCCCGGAAATTAACGCGGGGGTGATGATGGCGAACATCATCTGATAGACCATGAACACTTGATGGGGAACGGTGGGCGCGTAACCGATCGGATCGGGAGTTTCCGCGGTCACTTGGTTAAGACCGAACCAGTCCAAACCACCGATAAAAGCTTCGAGTCCCTGGCCGAAAGTCTGGCCGGGGGCTAGATTCACGTCGAAAGCGAGGCTATAGCCCCACAGCACCCAGGTCACACCGATCACGCCCATCGCCACCAAACTCATCATCATGGTGTTGAGAACGTTCCGGGCGCGCACTAAGCCGCCGTAGAAAAAAGCGAGGCCGGGGGTCATCAAAAGAACGAGCGCCGAGGAAATCAACATCCAGGAGGTATCTCCCGGATTGATGGGGTTCGGGGGAGCGGCCGCGGTTTCGGTTTGAGCCAGGACGGGGGCGATATCCACGCCCAAAGCCATCCCTAGAGTTAGGGTGAATAAGGTAATTCCTACGAGCTTTTTCATTGTCGGTTTGTCGGTTGATATAGCACGGAGAGATCCGATCGTCTGACGAAGGGTAGATCGAACCGCAAGGATTACGAGTAAAAGGTAATTCTACCGAGCGATCGGGTTAAGTAGAATACTTCTTCCTTTTGTTTTTAACTTTCGCAATAATTGTGTGAACAAATATTACAAGCCCTTGTGTTTCTCCCACACAAAAGATACGGCGCGTACAATTTTCGAGGCTGTTCTCGGATCGGCGAAAATTATCATCGAGTTCCATCAATTTTGTTCGATACTTTCATCGAGAAGAGAACGATTCTTCTTTAGTTTGAAGATAAATGTACCGATAAAAAGGAGAAAAGAGAAAGGGAATTTTCGCGACCGATCGAATCGGGAATAACCCTTTGCTCTTTTCTCTTCGCGATGACCGAGAGCGATCGCTTAAAAATTGGAGCGAGCGCCCACGTCAACGCCGCTAGTGCCGGACGAATAGCTACCGGTGAGAATATCGGCTTCTTTGACGAAACCGCTATAGGCTTCCATACCGTGTTCGCCGACATCGAGACCTTCCACCTCTTCCTCGGGAGTGACCCGGATACCGAGGGTGGATTTGAGAACGTACCAGACGATCCCGCTCGTGATGAGCGTGAACGCCCCGACCGCGACGATCCCGATAATTTGCTTACCCAGTAATTCAAATTGACCGGTGATCAGTCCCGCGTCCTTGTTGAAAATCCCCACCGCCAGGGTTCCGAACACACCGCAGACGAGGTGAACGCTCGTCGCGCCGACCGGGTCATCGATTTTCAGCTTATCGAAGAAAGACACGGCATACACCACCAACACGCCCGCGATCGCGCCGATAATCACGGCAGACCAGTAGGAAACCCCGTCACAACCCGCGGTAATCGCCACCAATCCCGCGAGAACCCCGTTGATAATCATCGAGAGGTCGGGTTTGCCGTCTTTCGCCCACGCGGTAAACGTGGCGGCGATCGCCCCGGCGGCACCGGCGAGGTTGGTCGTCACGGCGATGTACGGCACACTTTCATTGACCGCGAGAGCCGAACCGGGGTTAAATCCGAACCAGCCGATCCAGAGAATCAAACAACCGAGGGTAGCGATACTCATATTGTGGCCGGGTAAGGCACTGGCGCGTCCGTTGACGTATTTGCCCATCCGGGGGCCGAGAATCACCGCCCCAGTTAACGCCGCCCAACCGCCGACCGAGTGAACCGCGGTCGAACCCGCGAAGTCTTTGAAACCGAGATCGGCCAACCAACCGCCCCCCCAGATCCAGTGACCGGTGATCGGGTAGAGGATACCGACGATAATCAAGCTGAAAACGAGGAAATCGACGAACTTGATCCGTTCGGCGACCGCCCCGGAGACGATCGTGGCGGCGGTTCCCGCGAAAGCGACCTGGAACAGGAAGAAAACGGAGGTCGGTAAATACGAGGGCATCGCGTAGGTCGCGGGATCGCTACTACCGAGAAACCAGCCTCCCGTCCCGAAAATCTCGTTACTAGCCGCCCCGAACATCAGGGAAAAACCGATCGCCCAGAAGGAGATCGTCGAGAGCGCGAAGACGATCAGGTTTTTGGCGAGAACGTTAACGGCGTTTTTCTGACGACAGAAGCCGGTTTCTAGCATGGCGAAACCCGCGTTCATGAAGATCACGAGAATCGAGGCGATTAATACCCAGATCGTGTTCAGCGCGTTCTGCACGTCTTCGGGGGTTAGGGGCTTCGCGTCCTGCGCTTGGACGGCCGTATTCCAGACGACGAAGATAATCGCCGCCAGGGGAATACAAGCCAACCAAGTAGGTCTGATCCTCACCGACGAGCCGAGAATCTCTACCGATTGTCTAGGAATTCGTTTCATCGTTAGCTTGTCAAAATGAAGGGTTAGGTGTGTAAAAACGTCGCGGGAAAGGTTCAAGTCTGAATCACTAAGCGATACTGTCCGCCAACGGACGATCGACTTCTCCGGCTATCCACGAATAGTCGCGGGCGCTTTTGGAGAGGGAGCGATCGATTCTCTCTATAGGAGCGAGTCGAAAAAATAAGGTTTTTTGATTTTTGTTTTTTTTAAACTTTATTTTCTGTATATTCCGTTACATTTATTAACGAGAATTTTCTCGCGAGGGATGACATCGAGAGAGATACGATTCCTCGATAATGGTAGAGATAGAGAGCGATCGATTCGGAGAATAAGGAAATAGGCATGAATCAACAGACACGGGCGACGGAAAACGATCGAATCCTCATCCGGCGTTGTCTGGATCTCGCCCGTCAGGCGGAGGGACGCACCTCTCCCAACCCTCTCGTCGGTTCCGTGATCGTCCGGGAGGGGGAGATCGTCGGCGAGGGATTTCACCCCGGCGCGGGACAGCCCCACGCGGAGGTTTTCGCCCTCCGGCAAGCGGGGGAAAAAGCGAGGGGCGCCACGCTATACGTGAATCTCGAACCCTGTAACCATCACGGGCGAACCCCTCCCTGTACCGAGGCGATCCTACAAGCGGGCATCGCCAAAGTGGTCATCGGCACGATCGATCCCAACCCCCTCGTGGCCGGCCGGGGAATCCGACGCTTACAGGAAGCCGGTATCGAAACCGTCGTCGGCATCGAGGAGGAGGAATGCGCGCGACTCAACGAGGGATTTTTCCATCGCGTCCGGTTCCGGAAACCCTTCGGAATTTTGAAATACGCCATGACCCTCGACGGCAAGATCGCCACTACCTCCGGCCATAGTTCCTGGATCACCCATCCCGAATCGAGAGCGATCGTTCATAAACTGCGCGCCACCTGCGACGCGGTGATCGTCGGCGGTAACACGGTACGTCAGGACGATCCCGAACTCACCACCCACGGCAGATCCGATCGCAACCCCGTCCGCGTCGTCATGAGTCGATCGCTCGATCTCCCCCTCCAAGCTCGTCTGTGGGAAACGATCGAAGCCCACACCATCGTATACACACAAGATATCCCGAATGTCAAGCTACAGCAACAACTGTTAAAAAAAGAAATCGAGGTCATCGAACTGCCGAGCCTGACCCCTAGCGCGGTGATGGCGGATCTGTACGATCGGGGCTTCTGTAAAGTTCTCTGGGAGTGCGGGGGAATCCTGGCCGCGCGGGCGATCGCCGAGGGAACCGTCCAAAAAATAATGGCATTCATCGCCCCGAAAATTATCGGCGGGATGAATGCCCCGGGCCCGGTCGGGGATCTGGGATTGGATCTCATGACGCGGGCTTTAATGCTAGAGAACGTGAACGTTCGCTATCTAGACCCCGATATCTTGATCGAGGGCTATTTAGCCTCGGATAATAACGCTTTCGTGGCGGAAGCGCCGATCTGACGGACTTGGCGATTGATTTGCAGGGCGAGTAGGGTTAAAACCAAGCTCTGCCCCAAAAAGGCCAGACCGAACGAGAAAATCGTGGCGTAACGGGCGGCGAGAACCGGCAAAAACGAGAAACCCCACAATAACGGGGAGTTAAACGGGAGAATTCCCAGCGCGCCGAAGCAGACCACTGGAAACATCACGGCCGTGGCGATCGTTCCCGTCGCGAGCAGAGATCGTTGATTCGTTTTCCACAACATCACCCACGCCGCGAGCGCCGCGTATACCAGCATCATATTCACCGTCAACAGGAAACCGCCGAACATCGGCAGTTTATACTCGTCGAGAGGGGCGATGAGAAGGGCGGGAACGAAAGAAACGGCGGCGATGGCTAGATTCGTCGCGATGGCAACAATAGCGGGACTTTTCTCGCTAAACAATAACGCTTTCCACGAGGCCATTCCTTTCTCGCCGTTTTGGTGACGGTAGCGCGCCCAATCCTGTACCGCCTGACGGGAGGGGGTGAGAACGATCACGAGAAATAAAGAGTAAATCGCCAGAAAAGCGGTTAAGATCGCGAAATTATCGGCGAGATAACTCGGTTCGAGGGTTTGAAACAGAAAACCCAGCGTAAGGATACAGAAACAGGCGGTCATCCCGTAGCTTTGCGTTTTACTGACGAGCGTGGCTAGAGGATTGTGAAAACGTCTCCGTAGGGCGCGGGTTAACCAGTACGTCCACACCCCGAAATTGAGTAGGAGCAGACCCATCCCGGCGGGGAAAGACTCCCAGAGCGATTGTCCGTACCAGAGGGAGGGCGACATCGGTTGAATACCCAGGTAGCGCACCGTGTAAGGGGGTAAAAACGTGGCTTTCACGAGGTAGGGCAGTAAGAAACCGGGATAGAACAAATTTAACCAATCGAACGGAGTCCGGTAGGAAGCGTACCCCGATAGGGCTAACAGGGTGGTGAAGAAGAGAAAGATCGCCACCGTCCCGCTACCCAGCCACGCTTGAAACCCTCCCAGCCATTGACTGGCGAGGGCGAAAGCGATCGAGGCGCAGTAGAAAAAGGCGCAACCCGCCAGCAAAACCGCGTAAAACGCCAGGATCATGCCGAAAGGGATACCCGCGGACAATCCCGCCACCAGATGGAAGGGTAAAGCCAGAATCGCCACCCAATACAACAGGACGGGAACCCCGAGAATTTTCCCGATAAAAATATCCCGGGCCGATCGAGGGCTGAGACGGATAAAATTGAGTGTTCCCTGCCGTTCCTCGGTGGAGATATCGGCGATTAGTTGATAGGTTCCCACCACCAGGAGGGCGAAAATCCCGACGACACTGAGGAAGGTAAAGATATCCAACCACCAAAGCTCGCTGAGGATCATCCACTGACCGTTTAAGTCCTGGATACAGAATTGATTCGGATAGGGGGAGTAGTTGGGAAAAGTGGGGGGCGGACTGGCGGTACAGTATCGATTGAATCCTTGCGCCGTGGGTAAGAGATCTCGGAAGTATAAATAGACTAGAGCCTGACCGACGATCGAGATAGTCGTGGCGATCATCAGGTTTTTCGGGGTGAGCCGTCCTTGCCATTCCCGCGCTAATTGCGGGTTGGTCTCGGTAACGCGCTCGATCGATGTCGCTATCATATGGATATCCTCTAATAGCCGCTACGGGGGGCGATGTTACTAGATTAGCTCATGATTTTCCCCGCTAGGGAAACGGTTACGAGTTGATAAGACACCGCGGGAAACGAAGTATACTGGGGGACGGGACGATCGAGCGGAATTCGATCGACCGGCCGATTTAGAAACCGAAGTAATTATGAGTCAAGTGAAAACCATCTCCGGAAAGGGAATCCCCTTAAGAGGGGATGATATCGACACCGATCGCATTATTCCCGCCCGATTTCTCCGCTGTGTCACCTTCGAGGGACTGGGAGAACAGGTTTTCGCCGACGATCGATCGGCCCTAAACGGACAGCATCCTTTCGATCTGCCGCAATACCGAGGCGCGAAAATCCTCGTCGTCAACGCCAATTTCGGCTGTGGTTCCTCCCGCGAACACGCGCCCCAAGCGATTATCCGGTGGGGCATTCAAGGTATTATCGGCGAGAGTTTCGCGGAGATTTTCTTCGGCAACTGTATCGCCAACGGGGTTCCCTGCGTCACCGCGTCCGGTGAAACCGTCAAACACCTACAGGATCTCATCGAATCCAATCCCGACATCCCCCTCGATCTCTCCCTAGAAAAAATGGAAGTCGAACTCGGAGATTTTACCGCCAGCATCTCGATGGGAGAAGGTTCGCGGCAGATGCTACTAGAGGGCAGTTGGGACTCCTGCGGACAATTGATTCAAGATATCGAGTCCATCCGAGAAACCGCCGCGAAATTACCCTATTTAAGCTATTCGTGAAGGAGTCAGGAGGAAGGAGGCAGGAGTCAGGAGGATAGATCTTCTAGATAACTTTCTCTTCTCCATCTCTTCATCTCCCCATCTCCCTCACCCTTGACTCATCTCGATAATATTCCCGTCAGGATCGCTTACGAAAAGGGCCGGTCTTCCCGACGCGCTCATCTGGACGGGATAACCGCGTTCTTCGAGATAGACGCGGGCTTGTTCTATATCTTCGACAATGAGAGCGAAATGGGGGTTTCTTCCCCACTTTTCCCCGTTATATCGGGTACTTTGGAAATCTGGATCGACGATAAGATGGATCTGGTGATCGCCGATCTGATACCAGACTCCGGAGTATTTTAGGGATCGATCGATCCGCGTCAATCCTAAAACCGTCTCGTAAAAATACACGGATCTGTCCAGATCCGCGACTAAAATAGCGGTATGAGCGCAACGGGCGGGAGCGAAGCGCTGCTGCAAGCAGATCGGGATTCGCGAATCGGGATTAGGAATAGACACGGGATTTTAGGAACGAAAGTCAAGAGAATTTTACAATAATTTACATTAAATGGCTTGCCTAAATCATTTCTGACGGTCTAAAAACTAGAGAAGTATGATTTTCAAGAATAAATCCGACTTTTTATCAAATCGAGAATATTTTATCCTTTATTCTCCTTCCTAACTCCTGACTCCTGACTCCTGACTCCTGACTCCTGACTCCTGACTCCTGACTCCT
>NZ_JBAFSM010000093.1:0-10154 GCF_036688125.1 Pannus brasiliensis CCIBt3594
AAGATTGAAGAAGGAGCCGAGCCACGCTTAATCTTCATTTACGAACGCTCTCTTACCGTTAAAGACTCGTACCACTCCTTCTAACGCCTCGAATTTTCCGGTTTTCTCCAAAGTGGTCAGGTCAATTATCACTCGGAGGTGGGGCTTTCTCCCTTTACCGCGATAGCTCAAGAGTTGACCGATTATCCAAACCCGAACGATACGGATCAGTTTCTTTGTCGGCCACTTGTACCCGTTCAAAAATCGGGAGATTGCGGCGGGCGATCGAGTCTGGCAGTGATCGGGCAGATCCCTTCCCGTCGCAGTTAGCAGTAGACCGAAGAGGGCTTCGAGAGTCTGCCGTTGGTACAGGGTCGGCATTAAAGCCAGTAAGGTGGTTACTAGAGTTTCAACTCCAGAAGCTAGTTTCTTCAATTTTGACAATTAATCCGAGATTTACCCGTACTATCCTAGCTAAATCTCACTCGTACTACTCCCGCGGTCGAACAAGCACTCGCCTCTTAGAGCTTTTGTACTGGTGGAAGAAATGAGTGATCGAACTACCCCCTTCGGCGGGAACGCTTCTGGACGACATGACCGAAAGGATGATTTTCCCGATTCGCGCCGCTCCCCGATATAAGCCCGCGGTCTCGTTCCCTCCACCGTTCGGTAGATATCGCCTTTCCTCCGGAACCCTGGAATTTTTCTCCCGCCGTCCGTTCGCGGGAACTCCCCGATTTTTTCGAGCTATAATGTAAGTAAGCGCTTGCTAAAATAGTTATGAACACTTTAACCCCCAAACGGCAAATCACCAGAACTCGTTTAATCGAGGCGGGTACGGAAGTTTTCGCCCGCGAGGGAGTTTTAGGGGCTACCACGCGGGAGATCGCTCGTGTCGCGGGCGTTAACGAGGTCACTCTCTTCCGCTACTTTCCCAACAAAGAAGAACTCCTGGCCGCGGTGATCGAGGGAGTGAGCGCCCGACAGGTAGCGATCCTCTCCGAGCGCGTGGAATGGACCGGAGAGGTAGAACCCGACATCCGCGCCTTCGCCCACCTCTACAACACGATGTTGGAGGACAACGAGGCTTTGATCCGCACCTTTATCGGCGAGGCGAAACGCTATCCCGAAGCCGCGCGACGGATTCTCGTGGAAGCCGCGGCCCCCCTTCGAGAGCGGTTGGTTTTTTATCTACGGGAGGCGATCAAGCGGGGGACGGTGCGCCGGGATATCAAACCGAAACTAGCCGTCGATCTGTTCGCGGGAACCCTGCTCGCGGGAATGTTGCGCCGTACCCTCAACACGAATTCTCTCGGCTATAGCCCCGAAGATTATCTCGAAACCAGTATTACTTTCTTCTGCCGTGCCATTACCGAGTAAAACGATGACCTCTAGCACTTCCCGAACTCAGGACACCGAAAACCCCCCGCCCACCTCGAAAATCGTGCCATCGCCCAACGGTTCCACCGCCCCGAAGACCGTCGAGACCGATGGCTATCTTCCCCCGAAGGAAACGGACGCTCCCCGAAAAACCGGCCGACGAAAAATTCCCTTCTGGTTGCCCGCGCTCGGCGGTGTAGCGATCGCCGGGGGAGCGGTCGCCGGTTGGCGGTGGTGGCAGTATATGGCGGCGCACCCGTCCACCGATAACGCCCAAATCCAGGGACATATCTCGCCGATCGCCCCCCGCGTGACGGGAACGATCGATCGCGTCCTCGTGGAAAACGGCGACCCCGTGAAAGCCGGACAACCGCTCGTGATTCTCGACACCACCGATTACAATCTCGCCCTCCAGCAAGCGCGGGCCGATCTGGCCGCCGCGCGGGCCGATCTCGCGGGATCTAGCCAGAATGTTACCCTGACCGGACAGACCAATCAAACGCGGGTCAATCAGGCGCGGGCGAATCTCGGGGCCGGTCAGGCCGCGGTTAGTGCCGCCGGAACGCGGGTCGCTCAGGCCGAATCCGCCGTTACCGCCGCCACCGCGAAAATCGAACAGTCCCGGGCCGCGGTCAATACCGCCACCGCGAAAGTCGTCGAGGCCAGAACCGAAGTAAACCGTTTGAATAGCGACTATCAACGCTATCGCTATCTCGCGGAACAGGGCGCGATCCCCCGACAACAACTGGATATCGCCACCGCCAACCTCACCAACGCCCGCGCCGAACTACAAGCGTCACAGCAGGAAGTAGCGGGGGCGAGGGCGGACGTGGCCAACAATCAAGCCCTTCTGGAACAGGCCCGAGCGGCGGTCAGTAACGCGCGGGCCGAGTTACAACAGGCCAGAGCGAACGCGGTCGCCGAACAGGGGAAAGTCGCGGAAACCACCGTCGCCGGGGGCGAGGTACGGATTCAACAGGCGAAAGCGAATAGCGATCGGGCGCGGCTAGAACAGGCGCGGGTAAAATTGGAGATCGCCCGACAACAACTGGGTTACACGGTGATTAAAGCGCCGGTGGATGGCTACGTGGGACAATTGACCGCACAGGTAGGTCAGGTCGTACAAGCTCAACAGCCTCTCCTTTCCGTCGTTCCCCTGAACGCCAAAAACCTCTATGTCGAGGCGAACTTCAAGGAAACGGAATTGAAGAATATCCGGGTCGGTCAGAGAGCCTCGATCGAGACCGACGCGTACCCCGGACGGATCTTTCCGGCCGTGGTTTCCGGGATCAGTCCCGCGACCGGCTCCCAATTCGCCCTACTCCCCCCCGATAACGCCACCGGCAACTTTAACAAAGTGGTCCAGTGGGTTCCCGTCCGCCTGACCCTGCCACCGTCCGCCGACCCCGAACATCTACTACGTGCGGGGTTAAGTGTCACCGCCACGATCGATACGACGACAAACCCGAATCGATAAGCGATCGCGGTCGGGAAGCGTTTCGCGATCGACGTTCAGCTATCAAAACGCGAATTTCTAGCCTTGGTAGGGGCGCGAAGCTTCCTGTAAGAAAAATCTATCTCAACGCTCTTTCCCCATACCCCCATCCCTCGCTCTCCCCCGTCTCCCTACTCCTCGCTCCCGTTTTATGGCTACCTCTACACCCGGTTACGTGCGGGGACGACTGAAATGGGCGATCGCTCTGACCGCCGCTCTCGGAGCGATGCTAGAGGTGATCGATACCAGTATCGTCAATGTCGCCCTCGTCGATATTCAGGCCAGTGTCGGCGCAACCATCAGCCAGATCGGTTGGGTGGTATCCGGCTACGCGGTCGCCAACGTGATCCTGATTCCCCTCAGCGCCTGGTTGGGGGATTATTTCGGGCGGAAACGGTATTTTATTTTCTCTCTCGTCGGTTTCACGATCGCCTCGATGATGTGCGGGTTCGCCTATAACCTGCCGATGTTGATCCTCTCCCGTATCCTCCAGGGATTATTCGGCGGCGGTTTACTCGCGAAAGCCCAGGCAATCCTCTTCGAGACCTTTTCCCCGGAGGAACAGGGACTCGCGCAGGCCGTGTTCGGGGTGGGGGTGATCGCGGGCCCGGCGATCGGGCCGACTCTCGGTGGTTATCTGACCGATTCTCTGGGTTGGCGCTGGATTTTCTTTATCAATCTCCCCGTCGGTATCCTCGCCGTCCTCATGTCTTTTATTTTCTTGCCACAAGATCGGAGAGATCCCGATATCCGGAATCGATCGGTGGATTGGTGGGGGATTTTCTGGCTCTCGCTCGGGGTCGGTTCCTTACAGATCGTTCTAGAGGAAGGAGAGCGGAACGATTGGTTTCACTCGCGTTTTATCGTTACCCTCGCGATTACCGGGGCGATCGGCCTGATTCTCTTTATCTGGCGCGAACTCACCACCCCCCATCCCGCGGTCGATCTGCGGGTTCTTCGCCATCGCTCCCTCGCGGCCGGGAGTTTCTATTCGGGTATTCTCGGGATGGGTCTGTACGGAACCCTGTTCGTCGTGCCGATTTTCGCCCAGAGTGTCCTGGGTTTCTCCGCCACGCAAACGGGGTTGCTACTCGCGCCGGGCGCGTTAACCTCGGCGATGGTGATGATCTTGCTGGGAAAAATCTCCACCAAGGTGGACGCGCGGATCTTGATCGGTCTGGGATCGATCGGTACCTCCCTCGTCATGCTCGATCTGGCCAGAATAACCCCGCAAACCGGGCAGACAGATCTCTTCTGGCCGCTTTTACTCCGCGGGGGCGTTACCGTATTGATGTTCCTCCCGCTCAGTCTGGCCACGCTAGGTTTACTCCCGAAAGAAGAGGTGGCCGCCGGTTCGGGTTTCTACAATCTCACCCGTCAGTTAGGGGGCAGTTTCGGGGTCGCCATTCTCGCCACGTTATTAGAACAGCGGGAAGCCTTTCACGGGGCGGTTCTCGCGGCGGCGGTCACTCCCTACAACCTAGCCACCCAACAGCGGATCGCCGCTTTAACCCAACTCTTCCAAAGTCGGGGTATGGACGCGATCACCGCGCGCCAACAAGCTCTCGCTTCTTTGGAACAATTAATCCGAACGCAAGCGGCGGTTCTTTCCTTCGCCGATATTTTCCGCATCGTTTCGGCGGTTTTCATCGTCACCCTACCCTTACTGTTCCTGTTGGGTCGGGGCGCGAAAAAATCGGTTCCTCTAGGACATTAAGTTCGTAAAATTTTACGAGTTTTGGAGTGTATCGCTGTTCTATCACTGTCAGATCACGATCGATCGGGTGAGAGGTTCAATCATCCTCGTGGCAAAGGTTTGAAGGTCGAGTTCCTAACCATTTCTCCCGCTCGGAACTTAGCGGGGCTTGATTCCCGCGAACTCCTTACCCGATAACGGTTTCCAGCTTTATTTCCAACAGGAACCTATCCGATACCGATAGAACATCCGATACCGATAGAACAGAGGTATTCCAGAAGCTCATCATTAGTCTATCGAGAATTTAAGGGAATCGAGGCCATGTAAAGATAAAGGTGGCGCCCCGGCCAATGTCCGATTCCACGGCGATCGTTCCCCCTTCCGTCTCGACGATCTTCTTGATGATCGCCAGACCGATTCCCGTACTCTCGCGAACGTCACGGGCCACGAGGGTTTGAAAGATCTGAAAAATTTTCTCGTGGAATTTCGGGGAGATACCCGGCCCGTCGTCGCTAACCGCGAACTCGTAATACTTGTCCCGCGGGGTACAGGCGATCCACACCCGTCCGTCGAGGCGATCGTGATGTTTGATCGCGTTACCGATCAGGTTGGAGAGTACCCGCGACAGGAGCGCGCGCCTCGTGACGAAAACCGGCATGGGAGTTTGTAGCTCGATCGAAAAGGCGAGGGGGGGCATGAGAGAATCGACGATCTCCTCGATCAGCCGGGCCACATCGGTGGTTTCCGTCTCCACCTTCAACCGACCGACGCGGGAGTAGGCTAACAGCCCGTCGATCAGGTTCTCCATGCGGTAAACCCGTTTCCGCAGTAAGTCTAAATTCTTTTGGACTTCCCCTGGTAGTTCCCCGCCGAGATCTTCCTCGATCCAGACCGAGAGATTGGCGATCGCGCGCAAAGGAGCCTTGAGATCGTGAGAGACCGCGTAGGCGAAACGATCGAGTTCCCGGTTCCGTTCCGCTAACTCGATCGTGGAACGTTCCAGGGAAACGTTCAACCGGATTAGTTCCTCGGCTTGCTCCCGTATTTTGAGTTCGGTTCGTACCCGATCGGTGATCTCCAGTACCGAAATATTAATCCCGATCACCCGATCGTCGGCCGAGTGGATCGGGAACCAATTCTCTAACCAAGTGCGGGTAATGCCGGGAAAGGCGGCGGTTTCTCCCGTGATCTCCCAATCGAGGATCGGCCGGCCCGTCTCGAGAATCCGCTCGAACATCGGCTGAATCTGCTCCATCAGAGCGGGTATTACTTCCGCGAGGGTTTTGCCGATATGTTCTTCGGCGGGAAGACCGTTAATTTCCGCCAGCCGCTCGTTGACCCGATAGAAACGCCCGTGACGATCGAGCAGTGCCAGGCCGATCGGGGCGGTACGGTAGATCGTCTCGATCTCCGCGAGTTGAGCTTGAATGAGCGCCGCGTCGCGGCGGGCCGCTTCCCTCGCTTCCACTTCCTCGCTAATATCCATCAGCGCGCCGATATAGCCGGCCACCTCCCCCCGCTCGTCGATATCGGGAAGGGCTTGAATACTATACCAAAGCTCGCTTCCGTCGAGGCGAAGAATCCTCCCCTCGTTCTGATAGAGATCGTCCCGTCCCGCGGAACCGCACCATCGCGACCAAGCCTCGGTTAGCCGTTCCCGATCGTCCGGGTGCAGGGTATTCACCCATCCCGCGCCTAGGGCGCTCCCGACGGGCAGGCCGGTCATCTCGCTCCAACGCCGGTTGACGTACACGCAGTTACTCGAACGATCGAACCGGAAAATGACCACGGGAGCGGCTTCGGCGAGGGTGGCGAACTGCCGCTCGCTCTCCTGTAGGGCTTGTTGCGCCCGTTCCCGCTCGGTGATCTCCTCGCAGACGGTGCTGATGCCGATCACCCGATCGCCCTGTTTCAAGGGGAGGAAACTTTCTAACCAAACCCGCTTTTCCCCGGGCCGGGCCGGGGTCTCGCCGACGATCTTGACGTTCAAGAGCGGCTGTCCGGTCTCCAGGATCGCGCGTAAAATCTGTTCGGCCTCGTCGGCCAGATCGGGGAGCAGTTCCCGCACCGAGCGACCGATATGTTCCTCCACCGAGAACCCGTTGATCTCGGCTAACCGCTCGTTAATCCGCCGGAAACGTAATTCGGTATCGAGAACGTTTAAACCGATCGGCGCGCCCTGGTAGATCACCTCGATCTGGGCTAGTTGTTCTTGAAGATGCCGCTGACTTTCCCGGAGAGCGGTTTCCACCCGCTGACGCTCGCGTAATTCTTCCCGTAACCGCTCGTAGAGTTCGGCCCTCTGTAGGGTGATCCCGACCCCCGCGACGATTTCTTTTAATAGGTCGATCTCGATATTCTCCCAGTAACGGGGAGCGGCGCAGTGCTGGGCGATTAACAGTCCCCACAATCGCTCCTCGATAACGATCGGCACGACGAGATTCGCCCGTACCTGTAATTTTTCCAGTAGTTCCACGTGACAGGGAAGGATACTGCCGTCGTGAATGTCCGCTTTGCGCGTCACCAACCCCTGACGGAAGGGTTCGATATATTTCTCGTTAAAGCAGGGATCGTAGTAGCCGGTCTCTAGAAGGGCGGTCCAGCCGTCTCCCACCGATTCGGTCACGATCTTCCCCCAACCGTCGGATTGCATCCGGAAGAGCAGTACCCGATCGGTCTGGAGAAATCGCCGCGCCTCATCGACGGTGGTTTGGAGGATCTCGTCTAGATCGAGCGATCGGTAGATTTTATTCGTGATCTCCGCGATCGACCGCTCCCGATCGAGGCTCCATTGCAGTCGCGGGCCGAGCCGGGCCTTGGCGATCGTTTCCCGCACCGATCGCCGTAGTTCCGCGGGCGTGATTTCCTCCTCGATCAGGTAGTCTCCCGCTCCCGCTTTCATCACTTTCCCCGCGTGGATCTCGTCCGAGGCCGCGAGAGTGACGATCGCGTTCAGACAGGGTTGGGGTCGCGGGAACCGCGCCCGATCGAGAAATTCCAGCGCGCTTAGATCGGGCGATCGATAGTTCCAGATCGCGATATCCGGTCGATGCCGCTCCCAGAACTCCAGTCCCTCTCTTCCCGAGGCCGCTGTATGGAAGAGATAACAACAATCGGGATCTTCGTTTAAATAATCGCGATATCGCTCTCGCTTTTCGGGATAATCGTTAACGATCAAGACAACGTACTTTAGCTGATTCATTAAGAACTTTCTCTGATGGATTCTTTTCGGTTTTCCCGATGTCAACGACGGAGACCGATCGAACCCCCCTCGCCGCTCGCGGGGGGAACGGACGAACAGAAGACGTCCGGTTTTCATCCCCGCGGGAGTGAATCGAGAGCGGGATAGCGACTATTACGCTTTATCCCCGGCGGTCTTTCCTATATTAAACTCATCAAGATAGAGTTTATTTTATATCTAAAGGGGGGTACAAGCTATCGCCCGACTCAACGGGGCTTTTTTCGGAGTTTCCCTCGATACGGAAACTCTCACCGAACCCGGCAAATTTTCCCTCATACCAAATCTAGTTACCACGGTATAGTTATCCGGGGTCTCTAATCCCGCTATAGCGGGAAAGTCATCTATTTTTAAAAAGCGGATTTGGTATTAGATATCGAGTTCCCGTATTCGATCGAGAGGTTGAAATCGCTCGATTCTGGAAGTAGAACCTGTAAAGGTACGCCGAGAGAGAAAACCTTGAAAATTGTCCGCGTCGGGAGTCGGTAGCGGGATGTTCCGGAGCTTTCGGGAACTGGTGGCCGTGGAGCGCGAGAAGGAAAAACAGCAAACTTAAGAATACTCAACGAGAGATACTGAACCTCTTGCAAAATTCAAGAATTGTCGTGTGGTTAAGGAGCCAGGAGTCAGGGGCCAAGAAGGGAAGGAGAAATCAAGAGCTTATCAAAAGGTAAAAAACTATTTTTAAGTCAGTTCATGCTGAACTTACGACCGTTTCGATTCCCGATGCCTAACGTCTCCCGAAAAGCGACGAGAAGAGCGTTCAAGGCTTCCATTTCCCTTAAAAACGCGTCGTGATCGTGGGGCGATCGTAACCAGAATAATTCCAAATTGGGAATCAACGTCGCTAATTCCTGTTGTTCTACCGGGGGGTAGAGAATAGACTTCCCGCATGAATGACTAGACTCTGTGTTAGTGGACACGGGTTCGAGGATAATCGAGAAAATCCGATTCTCTCTCTCCAAAACTATAAAATAGATCTCCTGCAAAAATCTGAAAAACTAGAATAAAATACGAAAAAATCGAGGGTTCGTTATGACTAATAATTGGATAAAAATTTTACCACCCGGGGATTTCAAACCCTTAACATGAATCTATCCCGAGACTTTCGCCCTAATGGTAAAAGCCGTATCCGCCGAGAAGCAATACCTCTCGGTTAAGGATTTTCCCGAGCTTCTTGCTCAGGCCATCCCAAGGGTTTCAGTATCCTCGTGAATGGGGAAATCACGCTAGTTAGGGTCGAGGGAGGGTATGACCCCTCGCCCCTCCCTGTTCAATCTGGACGTGCGCCTTTCTATTAGGCGAAGATTAAATTGCCGCGAGCGACGATTACCTTGGCGAACGGCGTGACCGAAACGGAAGACACTGGAAAACGACGATTACAAGTGGTCGAGACGCTTTCCAGTGCCGGGTCAACGAATTAAGGCGTTGCTGAATCAAGGTATGAATTAGCTAAAGAATAGGGACATCCCGAAACTTAAGATAGTGAATCAATAGCAGAAGTGTTGAATCACTTAACAAAACTTAATACTAGAGAATATAGCAACTCTATCTATCCCGAATTTAGTTTGAAAACGCTAGTTTGTCAAACCAATGCACGAAACTTTTTTCCGATTTCATAAAACTCAAAAGACACCGAAGTTTGTCGAGAATTTTCTGTCCGACAAAACTCGCTACTTCTAACAATTGGAGAAAAAGATAAGCGATTAAACTTGCGTAAACTTGAAGCGTGATACCGTTGGTATTTTTCGTGATAATTCGGTCTAGCTTTAAGTGCATTTTTAAAAACTTCCAAAGAAGTTCTATTTGCCACCTCTGTCGATAAAGTTCTTTAACTTCTTCGTCGGTAAAACCGCTTTCTCCCGAACTTGGCAAATTCGTAACTAAACGATATTCTTTTCCTTTTTCGTCTCGAAAAACAATCACTCTTGCGAGAAGTTCTCCTTGTTTACCGATTTGATAAATGCCATTCTCTCGACTTTCTAAGGTCGTATTTAAATTCAATCTCATGAGAAAGTATCGTTCTTCCTCCCCGAGTAATTGCTCGATTCTCTCTAGCTTACAAAATCCTCTATCCATCATCAGGACTCGGTTCACGGGAGTTGCGTCTAAAGTTTCTTCCCCGTATTTACTATCGTGACCGTTTCCGAAATGAAGATGGACTCCACCCACTTCCGAGGTCAGTGAATCTAGCCCGGCGAACAATTTTAATTGATGGATTCCTAGTGTCCATAAAAGCTTGCTGGTTAGAGTAACTATCGTTGAATCGACCCGGAAAAAGCCGAGATTTTTATTGGGATTCTTTCGCTTTAGAGGGTATTTATAAAGTAAAGATAAAAACCGGGGAGGTCGAGGTCGAGGCTCGT
>NZ_JBAFSM010000094.1:0-8889 GCF_036688125.1 Pannus brasiliensis CCIBt3594
TGTATTCGTTTGTCTGTGGTGTGAAATGTTGGACTGGTGTGATGGTGGGAAGGGTCGGGTCGGCGGGTAAGCATGTCTGGTGTGAGGTGCGGGGGGTCGGCCCGGGGACTGGTCTGGCAAATGTGTATGTAGGGTGCAGGAGTGGGAAGGGGCGGGCCTGGTGTAGTGGTGGAAGGGGGAGAGGTGGGGGGGGGGGAGATGGGGAGAGGGGGGAGATGGAAATGAATTATAGAGAGGAGATTGTTTCGGGAAAAAATCAAGAGTTTCGAGAAAGTTACTCCCTACTCTCCTGCCTCCTGCCTCCTGCCTCCTGACTCCTGACTCCTGACTCCCCGAGAATGACTTGCTTTCGCGCGGGGGTGTTGATTACACTAGATAGGTTGAGAATGTATCGTCATCGATCGAGCAGGAGAGAACTATGTCTCGCGTTTGTATGTTAACGGGAAAAAAGGCGAATAACGGCTACGCGGTTTCCCACTCGCACCGCCGCACGAAAAAACTCCAGGAAGTCAACCTGCAATGGAAACGGATCTGGTGGCCGGAAGGCAATCGCTGGGTGAAGTTACGCCTATCCACCAAAGCGATTAAAACCCTGGAACGCAAGGGTCTATCCGCTTTCGCTAGAGAAGCGGGCTTGAATTTAAATCATTACTAAGGTTCGGTCGAGCCGTCAGCCGTCAGCCGTCAGCTAATCGCCGATTACGGGTAACGACACGATAGAGAAAGATGCGAACGTGAAAGCTGATCGCTGAAAGCTGATAGCTCCCCCGGAATCGTTAATTATTACAACAAAATGTAACGGCGAGGGATGGCACCGCTTAAGATGAGAGTCTGAAAATGACCTATTTTCAGGAGAACTGTCGATGTATTCATCCCTGTTACTGGCCGCCGCCTCGGTTCCCGCCTCGATCGAGTGGAGTCCGAAAGTCGCCATCGTCATGATTATCTGCAATATTATCGCCATCGCCTTCGGGAAAGCGACCATCAAACAGCCCAGCGTCGGCCCCTCCTTACCGTCGCCTAACCTGTTCGGCGGTTTCGGCCTCGGCGCGGTCTTGGGAACCGCTAGTTTCGGTCATATCCTCGGGGCGGGTACGATTCTCGGTCTGGCCCGTCTAGGCGTACTCTAGGGAAGAGGGATCGGTAGTTTCGGCTACCGGTTCCGGTTTCCGAAAATTCACGCGGTTGTTTTTTTCGGGAAATGATTACGACGGGACCCGAGTCTCTACCATCGAGATCGCGTGATGACCTCCTCGATCGCCCGTCGCCCGGAAAAAGACCCGTACTTTCGCGGAATTCGCCAGCCCGCGGTCGAGGTATAGATCTAGTTACTATTCGATCGCTCGACGATCGCTTCCCGATCGATTTCAAGAGGACGTATGGTAGAAGCGCGGCAGAAACAGCAAAGGAAACGGGGAATTATTTTAAGCGATCGGGGCTGGGAGAAACTACAATCAGCCCAGGAAGACGCGCGACATCGGGAGAATAACGGGAATCGCTTCACCCTGGCCCTGCTGGCCGAAAAAACGGGTTTAGTGTCGGATACGCTGATGAAGGTTGCCGACCGCGAGGAGAAAGTCGATCGGAAAACGTTGAAACAGTATTTTCAGGCTTTCGGATTAACCCTAGAACCCCAGGATTATTACTATCCCGATCCGGAGGATGAAGAAAGGGTTCCCGTCGACAACCCTCCCGATCTCCCGGAATTCCCGGAAGGACAGATGCCCCTCGATTCTCCCTTCTATCTGGAACGGGGAACGATCGAGCGGGACTGTTATCGGGAGATCGAGCGGCCGGGAAGCTTGATCCGGATTAAAGCCCCGAAACGGACGGGAAAAACCTCCCTCGTTACCCGGATTCTCGATCGGGCGGGTCAGTTGGGCTATCCCGCGGTTTATCTGAGTTTGCAGTTAGCCGATAGCGGGCTTTTTGACGATCTCGATCGATTTCTACGCTGGTTCTGCGCCAATGTTACCCGATCGCTCGGACTGAAGAACGAGATCGAGGAGTATTGGGACGATCTTTTCGGCTGGAAGATGAGTTGTAAGATCTACTTCGAGCAATATATCCTTCCCGCTCTCGATCGCCCGCTCGTCATCGCTCTCGACGATATCGATCGACTGTTCCAACATCCCCATCTGGCGGACGATTTTTTTAGCCTCCTGCGATCGTGGCACGAGGAAGGTAAAAATAAAGCGATCTGGCAAAAATTACGCCTGATCGTCTCCCACTCTCACTCTACCGAAGTCTATACCCCGCTCAATATCAATCAATCCCCGTTTAATGTCGGTTTTCCCGTGAATCTTCCCCCTTTCACCGGGGATCAGGTGGAAGCGCTCGCGCGGCGTTACGGGGTGAGCGTGGACGCGGCCGGTTTACTCGAATTCGTCGGGGGGAATCCCTACCTGACCGGTCTGGCACTCTACCACGTCGCCCGTCGCGATCGAACGCTGGCGGAAATTCTCGACACCCCCGTTACCGACGACAGGAATATCTATCACGACCATCTCCAGCGTCAAGCGTGGAACCTGCAAAATCTTAGTCCGGGGTTACGATCGACCTGGGAACGGGTCGTGATGGCCGGGGGGGCGATCGCCATCGACTCGATCGACGCGTTCCATCTCCAGAGTCTCGGATTTATCCGATTTCAGGGCAATCTCAGCCAACCGAGCTGTCAACTGTACGCCGGGTATTTCCGCGACTATTTCCAAGGGAGGGCGAAAACTAGCTCGATCGGGGAGAGCGAGCCAGGAAACCCCGGCCCGACGCGTCATCATCCGAAAAGCCCGCCGAATTCTCCGCCCTCGGGCTATCCCGGAGAGGCGAGAGAGAGAAAAAAGATCGGGGAATGGAAGGAGACGACCGCCTAGATGAACCGTGAATTAGTTCATAGTTACCCTCCTCTTGTCAAGGGTATTTTAATTAAACGTTACAAGCGGTTTTTCGCCGATATCGAATTGGCCGACGGCTCGATCGTTACCGCGCACTGTCCCAACACCGGGCCGATGACGGGGGTGTGCGTCGAGGGTTCCCCCGTGTACCTGTCCGCGAGCGATAATCCCAAGCGGAAACTCGCGTTTACCTGGGAGATGATCCGACTCGGGGAAACCTGGGTGGGGGTGAATACCAACCTTCCCAATCAGGCGATCAAAAACGCGCTCGTTCGGGGTTTATTCCCCGATTTGGTAGGCGAGACCACGGTGGTGCGATCGGAGGTCGCCTACGGTCAAAATAACGGCAGTAGAGTGGATTTCCTCTTGACACGGGGGGACGATCGCCCGACCTATATCGAGGTCAAGAATACTACCTGGACGCGGGGAGAGATCGCGCTTTTTCCCGACACGGTGACGACGCGGGGACAGAAACACCTGATCGAGTTAACGGACTTACTGCCGAACGCGGAACCGGTGATGCTGTACTTCATCAATCGCGGGGATTGCACGAGTTTCGCTCCGGGAGACAGCAAAGATCCCCGTTACGGTCAATTATTCCGCCGGGCGGTAGAAAAAGGGGTCAAAGTATTACCCTGCCGCTTCGAGGTAACACCGTCCGGAATTTATTATCTGGGATTGGCCGAACTGTTATTACAGGAACCCGGAGTCTAGGGAGATGGGGGGATGGGGAGGTGGGGAGTGGGAAATCAAGATAGAGAGGCTCTAGTTTCGGGAAAAAATGGAGACTTTCGAGAAATTTACTCCCTACTCCTGCCTCCTGCCTCCTGACTCCTGACTCCTGACTCCTAAAAACTACAATCTCTCCACGCTACCGAAAAAGACCGGTTCGACGCGGATGGCGACGATACTGGAGGGACGGATGACCATGTATTCGCCTTGAATATTCTTGATCGGGATGTTGATAAAGTCGTTAGAGTCCGCTTTGGGAACGAGTTCGTTACTGTACCACTTTTGGAAATCCTGAATAGTGGGAAAGCGGACTTCCTCTCGATGTCCGCTGTTTAAAAAGAGATGGATCGCGTACTCGTCGGCTTTTCTACTCATGATGGTCAGGGGGTAAGATTAAACTTCTGTAAGAGGGATTCCAGTAGGGGGGGAAAGGTTCGACGTAATCCCGCGGGGTCGGTAAAGCTGAATTGTTGATGTTGCGGGACATCGAAGGGAACTTTCCCCTTCAATTCGGGTCGATCGAGGGAAGCCAGTAGGATTTGCCCCGATCGCTTGCACTCGATCGCGTAGCCTAATTCCACACAAACGAGCGGATCTAATAGTATTTCTGATTCTACCTGACTAATTGCCGTCGTGTCGGCGATAAATAACAAACTTTTGCGAATTTTTCGGAATTGGCTATCACTGAGACGGGTCGGGTTCCCCTCGGCGCGGGGAGTTTCTTCTAAGATCAGGGGTAAGCGCGACCGTCGATTGAATGTTTCGATCGCTTCTAACAGTACCGCGCGCAGAGCGTCACTCGCGTCCGCGAACCTTGTCTGATAACTCAGGTAAATAATCGGGTCTAACCAGGCGTTAATGTCGCGCTTGGTAAAATAAATCTCGTGGGAAAGTAAATCGATGTTCGAGATAGCGTACCCACCACTACCCTCGATATAAAATTCGACGGTATCCCCTTCTAGGTAACGCTGGAACCAGAACGATCCCTGTATATCCAGACTATCATCGAGAAAGTCCGCCCGTAAACCCGATTTTAAGAGACTATTACGGCTTAACCGAAGATCGTGGGGACGTTTGACCACTTCACGGATCGGTTCGTATTTGTCTAAATACCAAGCTTTGAGCGCGATGATGGCCATGGGGTTGGCGATTTTAGGCGTATCTCTCGATTCTAGCAGTAAGCGCTAACGTCCTCACCACATTCATCCGCGAGATAGGTTAGCGCCCGAAAACGCAGTACCATCAGTTCCTCGTATACCGGGTTAATCTTGCACAGGGGGGGGATCGTCAGGATCGTCCGTCCGAAAAGGCTGATTTTTCGAGCGAAGGGACATTGCGCGGGGATCAGTTTACAGATCCGGCGGGCTAGTTCGGGCGTATCGATCGCGATTCCCTCGATCCACGATCGAATCGGTCGGAAAATATCGATTTTGGGACGGGAAGGCGCGGGGGGTAAGGATTCCTTTTTGTCTCGGGAAGGATTCTCGATCCAGTGCGACAAAATGATTCGTTTTATGGTATAATTGGATACATTAATTGTTTCCATGATTCGATCGCTATTGGTGGATTGATAGGGTTCTATCTCGAACTACGAGAGGCAGGGGGAATTTTCCCGAAACCCCATCCCGAGGCGCGAGAAAGATAGATAAGTTGATAGAAGGGGGAGTTCGATCGACGCGACCGAGCTTCTATTTCTGTAATAGCACGAGAACGATGGGAATCGGGGTAGAAAAGCGCGGGAATCCTCTTCCATCGGGAGAGAGAGCGAGTTAGTCGATCGAGGGACGGAGAGGAGCTTCCCGGATCGATCCACTCGGTTTCCATCTTCTTCTAGGAGAAAAATTCGGGCGTGAGGGAAATTACGGGAAATCGACCGCGAACAGGATTGGAGAACCGCGTAATTACAGAAATTAGCGGGAATCGGTCAGCGAGATGGTTTTGGCATCGAGAGTGATCGTGTCGTTCTCCGGGCGGTGAAGTGCCGCGAGAGAAACGATGGGATTTTGATAGCGGAAGGCGGGAACGGAAGGCGATCGAGAACGAGCGTGTGGTTATCGGTCGCGGATTTTTCGGGTGGGTTTGCCCTCGTGGCTTACCGCTCTATCTACTAGGGTATCAAACCCGGTTCTATTCGACTTCCGCATAGTACATTTTTTCCCAGTATAAAATCATACCTACCTCTTTGGGTAGATACGGAAAAGATTTCGATCGCTCTATAAAAGCGGGTTCGATAATAGATCGGGGGGAATCTTTACATCCTTTCTAAAACCGAAATTCCCAATAGGGATAAGCCTAATTTAAGGGTTCTGGCGGTGAGATCGCACAGGACGAGACGAGACGTTTTGATCGGTTCTTCGGACTTCAAAACGGGACAATTCTCGTAAAAACGATTGTATTTTTTGCCCAGTTCGTAGAGGTAATCACAGAGGCGATTGGGAAGTAAATCTTCTTCTACCGCTTGAATGACTTCGGTTAGCTGTAGGATGTGTTTGGCTAGAGCTAATTCCGTCTCGTGTTCGAGATGAATTCGCGCGTTTTCCCGTAACCCTTCAAAGTCGATCCCTCCCTCGCGGCCGATACTGCGAACCCGCGCGTAAGCGTACAGCATATAGGGCGCGGTGTTGCCCTGGAGGTTGAGCATTTTCTCGAAACTGAAGATATAGTTACTGTTGCGATTCTGGGCGAGATCGGCGTATTTTACCGCGCTCAGTCCGACCACTTCCGACACTTTTTCGATGAATTCCTCGTTTTCGGCGCGGTTTTCATCTTGGAGACGTTTTTCGAGATCGGCGCGGGAATGCTCGATCGCCTCGTCGAGTAATTCCTGTAATTTAACGGTATCGCCCGATCGGGTTTTTAATTTTTTGCCGTCTTCTCCTAACACTAATCCGAAGGGAACGTGAACTACCTCGACGTTATCGGGGAGGAACCCGGCTTTCGTGGCGACCTGGAAAACTTGGGCGAAATGATTGGCCTGTCCCGCGTCGGTAACGTAGATAATTCTTTCGGCTTTATCCTCGTTCACGCGGTAACGGATCGCGGCCAGATCCGTGGTGGCGTAATTGTATCCCCCGTCGGATTTTTTGACGATTAAGGGCAGGGGATCGCCGTCTTTATTGGTAAAACCGTCGAGAAACACGCAGGACGCGCCGTTATCTTCTTTTAAAAGTCCCTGTTTATCTAATTCTTCGACGACGCTTTCGAGGTAGGGATTGTAGAAAGATTCGCCGCGTTCGGTGAGATCGGGATGGATAGTGAGTCGATCGTAAATTTTTTTAAATTCGCGACGGGATTGATCGCAGAGTAATTGCCAGGCTTTGTTGCTTTCGGGATCGCCGGATTGGAGTTTGACGACCGCTTTTCTGGCGTTTTCTTTAAAGGTTTCGTCCTCGTCGAAGCGGATTTTGGCTTTTTTGTAGAAAGTAACCAGATCGCCGAGATCTAGCGCGTCCGCGGTGGTTAGCGCGTCGGGATAGGCTTCTTTGAGGTAGGTGATCAGCATTCCGAATTGGGTTCCCCAGTCCCCGACGTGGTTGAGACGGAGGACATCGTGGCCGCGGAATTCGAGGAGGCGCGCGATACAATCGCCGATAATGGTCGATCGCAGGTGGCCGACGTGCATTTCTTTGGCGATGTTGGGACTGGAGAAATCGACGATGACGCGTTGGGCGCGCTCGGCTTTTTCGACTCCGAGACGGGGATCGGCGATGAGGGAGTTCAGCCTTTGTTCGAGATAACCGGGTTTCAGGGTGAGGTTGATGAATCCGGGCCCGGCGATTTCGGGGGTGTTGCAAAGGTCGGTAATGTCGAGATTGGCGAGG
This sequence comes from Pannus brasiliensis CCIBt3594, assembly GCF_036688125.1. NCBI lineage: Bacteria > Bacillati > Cyanobacteriota > Cyanophyceae > Chroococcales > Microcystaceae > Pannus > Pannus brasiliensis. The sequence continues at coordinate 7,445 of NZ_JBAFSM010000094.1, forward strand.
ATGGTTTCGGCAACGTCGCGCGGTTTCTGTTTGAGTTCTTTGGCGAGGGAGAGGGAGATATTACACTGATAGTCGCCGAATCGGGGGTTTGTCGCGGGTACGAGGAGGGGATCGGTGTTGGCGAGGGATTCCCCGAAGGCTTTGACTAAGGCTTCGGAAAAACGGGTTTTGAGTTGTCGGGCGATCGAGGAAGTCATGGGAGAAAATTCACGGATCGAGGATGGGTCTTTTAGTATGCTACCCGGCGATCGGGCTGAGGGGAGCGATCGGCAAAGCCGCGCCTCCGGCGATCGGGTTTCAGGCGATCGACGGCAAAAAATCCTCGTTCATAATCTCGTCCGCGGAGAAAGGACAGGTTTCCGGAAAAAGAGATTTGGGGAGATCGCTTTTTTTGGCGGCGAGTTTTACCGCTTTGGGATAGATTACTTCGATCTCCTCCTGAAAATAGTTATAGAGGGTTCTCGATCGAAATAAAATTTCGAGTTGAGTTCGGAAGTTGGCGATCTCGATGCTCCATCCGCGTCCCGACCATTCTCTCTCGCTATTCCAGTACCGATACAGTAGTAAATGAATCAAAAGCTGGAGTAAATAACTATCGACTTTATGTTTCTGTTCGCTTCCCAATCCTTCTATCTCCTCGATGAGATGGGGCCAATCTAGGGAATCGATCGATCCCGCTTTCATCAGTCGCGTTGTTTCCTCTACCCAAGCGACAAAATCCTCGGTATAGAGTGCCGATAATCGATCGCGCGTGTTTACCATTTCTAAACTTTCAACCCGATTGTTATTGGTCTCTCGAAATCTAGCTTAACAGGTGGTGGGTTACGGTGCGAAGGGAGATTTTCGGTTGGTTAGCCTCACGTATCGCGCATCTAACCCACCCTACGGGATGGGGGATGGGAATGGGCGAAATGATCGAGTAATTCGCGGTGGAGGAAGCGGTAATGTCCGCCGGTTCGTAGGAGTAAACGACGCTCGACGCAGTAATTTAGAAAGCGGGCAAAATTCCAAGGGATCGCGCCGCTTTGCCAGAGGACGATACGCAGGGCAATGTGTTGTACACAGGCTACTCCGCCACCGAGAAAGAAGCCGAAGAATAGCGCGAAACCAAGTCCTGAAATTAGCGATTCGGGAAAAGTAATGCCGATCGAATGTATCCATTCGTGATTTTTAGACTGTTCGTATATAGATAATCTATCCCATACAGTGATTATGCCAACAACTACAGAGATTGGATATGAAAAACTACTTATCCATAATGTACTTTGTAGCGAGTTATAAATGCCTTGATTTGGATAAGATCGACTTTTTAAGTCTTGCTTAAATGTTGAAATCAGCCCCCAAATCAGCCCAAAAATCAGCCCAAAAATCAGCCCCCAAATCAGCCCAAAAATCAGCCCCCAAATCAGCCCAAAAATCAGCCCAAAAATCAGCCCCCAAATCAG
>NZ_JBAFSM010000095.1:0-8660 GCF_036688125.1 Pannus brasiliensis CCIBt3594
CTCCTGCCTCCTGACTCCTGACTCCTGACTCCTGACTCCTGCCTCCTGCCTCCTGCCTCCTTAAAGGGTATAGGTGGAGAGATCGGAAACGGTTTCGGAATCTAACACCGTTTCCTTATCCAAAAAGCCCGCTAACTGGATAATCCGGGCGATGCAACCCGTCCAACCGGTCTGGTGATTCGCTCCGATGCCCGCGCCGTTATCGCCGTGGAAATACTCGAAAAAGAGAATCAAGTCTTTCCAGTGGGGATCGGTTTGGAATTTCCCCGCGTTCCGGTAAACCGGGCGACAGCCGTTCTCGTCTTTGAGGAAAATTTTCGTCAAACGTTCCTGGATCTCGGCGACGATTTCCAATAGCGTCATCTCTTGTCCGGAACCGGTGGGACACTCGATTTTAAAGGAATCCCCGTAGTAGCCGTAGAGGAGTACGAGCGATCGAAGTAATAGGAAATTGACCGGCATCCAGATGGGGCCGCGCCAGTTGGAGTTACCGCCGAACATTCCCGTATTCGAGTCGCCGGGGACGTACTGCACCTTGAACTCCTGTCCGCCGTGGTAGAAACAGTAGGGATGTTCCAGGTGATCGCGCGACAGGGAACGGATGCCGTAGTCGCTGAAGAAGCGTTCTTCATCGAGCATTCGGGTGAGAATCCGGCGTAATTTCTGTTCGTTGACGATCGATAGCATCAGGCGATTTTTATGACCGCGCTGGCTCGGGAGATGGGTATTCGCCGTCAGTTCGGGATAACGGGAGAGGAATAAGCGGGCGCGTTCGGTGAAACGGGGTAATTTCTCCAGCGCGCTTTCGGGGAAGACCGAAACCGCCATCAGGGGCAGTAAACCGACCATCGATCGCACTTTCAAACGGACACAAGTACCGTCGGGCAAACGTAACAGATCGTAGAAAAATCCTTCTTCCTCGTCCCAGAGTTCATCCTGATTATCGCCGATCCGATCCATCGCCCCCGCGATCCACAGGGTATGCTCGAAGAACTTGATCACCATATCCTCGTACAGCGGATCGTGAATGGCTAACTCGATCGCGATCTGGAGCATCCGTTGGCTGAAAAAGACCATCCACGCCGTTCCGTCCGCCTGTTCCAGATGTCCCCCGGTGGGTAGCGGGGAACTTCGATCGAACACGCCGATATTGTCCAGTCCGAGGAAACCGCCCTCGAACAGATTATTCCCCCCCTGATCCTTGCGATTCACCCACCAGGTAAAGTTAATCAGCAGTTTCGAGAACGCGTACTTGAGGAATTCGAGATCGCCCTTGCCCCCGTTGCGTTCCCGGTCGAGCGCGTAGATCTCCCACGTCGCCCACGCGTGTACGGGAGGGTTCACATCGCCGAAATTCCACTCGTAAGCGGGAATCTGCCCGTTCGGATGCAAATAATCCTCCCGTAACATCAGATCTAACTGCGCTTTGGCGAAATCGGGGTCTACCAGACTCAAGGGGATCATGTGAAACGCCAGATCCCAGGCCGCGTACCAGGGGTATTCCCATTTATCGGGCATGGAGATCACGTCATCGTTAAACATATGGAACCAGTCGCTGTTACGAACCCGTTTTTTCTGTTCCTGGGATGACCAGGGGGTAAGCCCGTGATCTTTGAGCCATCGTTCGAGATCGTAATAGAAATACTGTTTCGACCAGAGCATCCCGGCCAGCGCCTGCCGGAAAATATTCGTTCTGTCCGGATCGGCTTTCGTTTTGTCCGGCGTGATCGAATCGTAGAACTCGTCCGCTTCCCGTTGGCGCGCGCCAAAGACGGAATCGGATGTATTTCCGAAGATCTCGCCTATATCGTTCGGTTTCGTGGTGCTTAGACGTAAGGTAACGGTTTCCGTCGCTCCCGCGGCTACCGATAGATGGTAATGGGGCGATACCTTCGTACCGATATTCTCCGGGTTCACCGCGGACGAATCCCCCGCGACCACGTAGTTATGAATACTGTCTTTAACGTGGGGGGTCGCGTTAGGAGTGCCGAAAATGCGCTCGTTATTGGTTTCGTTCTCGGTGAAGAGGAGGGGAACCACTCGATCGCAGTATAGATAATATTCCCCTAACGAGTCCTTGAGTAGAGCGTCGGTATGGTACGCGTGAACGACACTCACCCCGGAACCGGAGACTTTTTGTAGGACGGGTTTCGATCCCCCTCCCTCCCACGTCCAGGTATTGCGGAACCAGAGAGTCGGTAGGAGGTCTAATTCGGCGGTTTCCGGCCCGCGGTTGACGACGCTAATTTTGATAAAAATATCGTCCGGGTTCTCCTTGGCGTACTCGACAAAAATATCGAAATAACGGTCTTCGTCGAAAATCCCCGTATCCAGTAGTTCGTACTCCAGTTCGTCGCGGCTACGGGATCGGTTCGTGTTAATCAGATCCTCGTAGGGATACGCGGCGTGGGGATATTTGTAGAGATATTTCATGTAGGAATGCGTGGGGGTGCTGTCGAGGTAAAAATAGTATTCCTTGACATCTTCCCCGTGATTTCCCTCGCTATTGGTCAGACCGAAGAGACGTTCCTTGAGAATGGGATCTCGGCCGTTCCAGAGGGCGAGCGCGAAACAGAGAATATTGTGATCGTCGGTGATGCCCCCGAGTCCATCCTCTCCCCAACGGTAGGCGCGCGATCGGGCCTGATCGTGGGAAAAATACGCCCAGGCGTTCCCGTCTTCCGAATAATCCTCCCGCACCGTTCCCCACTGCCGCTCGCTCAGGTAGGGTCCCCATTTTTTCCAGCGGGCTTTTTTGGTTCGATCTTCCTGTAGTCGTCGGTTTTCCTCGATCGAGTTGGCAACGTTCATCGTGTATCCTCCCCCGGATAGAAATTTCGATCTTATTGTCTATCCTTCTTTCCCCCCTGTCCGATTTCTACCCGATTTTTTCAGAATCGCGCGGGGATCGATCGAAAAAAAGCCGGGTTCCCTGTAGAACCTAGCCTTTCGAGAATTAATTACCGAATGTGAACGATCTTCGGGGACACCGATCGAAGGAGAGATAAGAATCAAAGATTGAACTAGGGAAAACCGCCTATTTTCTCTTGAATACACAGAATCACGGCAATTGCTTTTTCCAGTCCCGTAGAATTTCAGGCTTAATATATTTTCCTCGTTCTTCGATTAAATCCTCGGCCATTTTAATCACTTCCGCGGTTGTTTTATGTTTCCCGATCGCCATCTCCGACAATAAGCGCAGGGTTCGAGTGTACGCGATATTATAAGCGATACAAGTTTCAACAACTAACCCGTCATCACTAGCACAGATAAGTAGTTGATGACGGGCGATGGCGATGGTCGAGCAGTCGGGAATACTGAGAAGGGGGAATTGACTACCGAATTCTAGAAAACTGACAAACATTTCCTCGGTATTCAAGGTAAGGGGGGTCAGATACTCTTGAGCGGATTGGCGGGTTCGATCGGTTAATCGATCGGAATCGAGAACCTCTTGAGCGATATACAAGGGACTATAATACCTATGTAACCATTCCCACTCGTTTAACCAGCAAAAGTCGATCAGCGCTGTCGCGTCTAAAATCATTCCGTTACGCAATGGCATAGACCTCGGCTTCTTGACGACATACTCGCAGATCTTCAACCGTCATCTCTAAAAGTTCCGCCGCTTTCATCTCCGAAATTTTGCCCAAGGTAAGGGCTTGCCAAATTAATCGTTTATATCGTTCGTTCTCGGGAAAATCCGAGGGATCGAGAGTAGGCGGTAATTCCATCGAGTTAGAGAGAGAAGAACCGTGTCGCTTTTTGTAAATAGAACAAATTTTGGCTTTTTCTTTGGCGTAATCAATTACGTTCATCTGAGCCAATCGAGTCAAAATTACCTGATAACTCACCCGAAAATGTTGTTTAAGTTTAACAATATTCGGCATTATAGCATACATTTGATCGAATTCGGCTTGAGGGACTAATAAATGACCCGCGAAGTAATTCGCTACATCCTCTCGTGCTTTTTCTTCTTCTTCCGTTCCTTCCACGATCAAATGATCTTGATACTCGCCTCGATGAAAAATCAGATGTCCGATCTCATGTGCTAAGGTAAATAATTGGCGTTCGATCGTGATCTCGTGGTTATTGATCAAAACGAAAGCCCCTTGGTCTACACTACAAGCACTAAGACCGAAAAAGCCTTTAATTGGAATCGGTTGACGTAAAACTTTTAAGCCAATCTCCTCTACCGATTCAAATAAATTAAGGATAGGTGCTTCCCCCAACCCTAGACGGTGACGGAACCCTGCGGCGATCTCGATGATCCGTTTTTCATTATTCTCCACTTGGTGACAAGGGGTACTTTCCGGGGCGTAGGGTGGTTGCCCGACTGCCCGCTCAAGATTGTTGTAAGTTTCTAGGAGTCGCACAACTTGCGTTGCGAACTGGGGCTTTTGACTAAAAGAAGCGTGGGCGCGGAAACGAAAATTCGTGAGTCCTTGGCTTGGGGGGCGTAGTAAATCATCCAGCGTAACCTCCAATACACGAGCTAGGGCGGATAGGGTTTTACTATCGGGTAGCGTTTTCGCGTTCTCGTAATTGTTGATGGTCGCTCGCGTTACCCCGACCAGTTCGGCTAGTCGCTCTTGAGAGAGACGTAGCCCTTTACGGTAGCGGATCAGGTTGTTAGCGATGATATCTTTCATAGCCTTACTTCTCGCCCGTCTGGCGGCGACCCGTTGTTTGGATGTATTGATCGCCCGTTTGGCGGCGACCCGTTGTTCGGACTGGTTAGCGATGACCCTGCCTTAGCGGCTGATTTTTCGCAAGGGTAAAAGGCGCACCGCCTTTTTGTCAAAGTTGTCATTCCCGATAACTCTGAATTATACTGAAGATGTAAAAGATATTCTACATCCATAGATGTATACTTATGTATAGAAATAAACCTATGATTGCAATCGGCGGATATTCGTTCGAGGGCCCTTACCCAGACACGACGAGACTACTAGACCGCTCCGGGGTCTACGTCATTCTCGATCGCCAGAGAGATGATCGACACTTCGTTGTTGACGTGGGGGAGTCTGAGAACGTCAGAAATCGGGTTGAATATCACGATCGGCAGAATTGCTGGAACCGAAACCGCCGGGGAAGTCTAGAGGTTGCGGTTCTCTATACTCCGGGATCTGGAAGAAAGGAGATCGAGCAAGAGATTCGCGCTCAATATCAACCCGTATGCGGAATTCGATAAGCGACCGAGGGGGTTGAAGAATGCGGTTTTGACACTTTTATCCATAAGGAGGTGATAAACAGATGGCGAAAAACACCGGTGAGGGCTACCGCAAAGGTGCTGTGGATAACCGCAGTCAGGTTTATAATCCCAAAACCGATCAATGGGTGAAGCGTAATGCTGAAACCAAACGGTTTATGGATGTTAAGCAGAATGGAGATCCCTTTAAAGGTGTTCGTAAAGAACGCTAGATCGTACAAGGGTCTTATGAAGAGCGAGGTTATAACCTCGCTTTTTTCTTTAAATTATTTAAATATGGCACTAAAATCTCTATTTAAGCCGATTATGGCAAAAAAACCAAGACCAAGCCCAGTTATTCTGGATCGGGATCGAATTCAGATCAAAACGCTTCTTTAACACCGAAGGTTAGCGACGGGGGTGGATTCCCGACGAGAGAACTTTTATAGTCCCGCCCGATCGATCGCCCCGCCCCAGTTTCTACCCGATCTCTTCCGGATCGCGCGCGGGGCGATCGAAAAAAACTAGATCCCTTACAGAACCTAGCCTTTCAAGAATTAATCATCGATTCTAAACGATTTTCAGATCGGGATAATTGGCGATAATGTCGTCTTTGGTGAGAATGTCGCCGTCCGCTTGGGGAGTCCAGATGACCTCGATCGCCAGCAGTCGATCGATCCCCACGCTACCTATCATTTGAACCGCCCGTTTCAAATCGTCGGAATTATTGATCTTCGGCAGTTGTAATTTACCCACCGTTCCCACCAAAACGGTCACGAGGATATATTCCCCGTCATCCATGCCCGTTTCGGCCAACTCTCCCCCCGCGGACGGTAGCGCGTCTGGAGACTGGCGGATCTGGCTGTTGTAATTACTCAGGGTTTCCCCGGTTAATTTGCCCCGTTCGTCGAGCGACCATTGATTGAAGGTCGTCTCGGCGCCGCTTAACGAGGTTTGTTTCTCGTCCGCCGCCCCGTAGACCCAGTATTCCGGGTGACGCAGGAGGGCGAGGGTAGATTCTTGAAGTACCTCGACCCGTCCCTCCGGGGTTCCGGTATCGGCCGTCAGGGCCAGTTCGTTTAAATCTTTCTGGAGGTAACGGGCGCTCGATAGCAAACCGACCTGTACTTTCGCGACCGATACGGTTCCGTAGTTCCCCTCGATCGCCATACCGTTCTCATCTACCGCCCCGAAACTCCGGAAACTCCGCACCAGGAATCCGGCGATAGCGAGAAAGATCAGGATCGAGAAGAGGCCGCCCCCACCCCCGAAGAAAAACGGGATCACGAAGGGGAAACCGATACCGCCCCCGTACCCGTAACCGGGAGAGCTATAACCGCCCCCTCGCGACGGGGATACGCTACGACTGGGCGCGCGGAAACTACCGCCGCCAATGCGTCCGCCCCTAGCGGCGAGGGCATCGTGAGCTTGGCCGAAAACGAGGGTCCCGACCAATCCGAGAGCGAGTAGTGCTTTGGCTAACATTTTAAGTTTCGATCGTAATTTTTCAAGCATGAGAGTATTGAAAGATGGTCTACCCCTTTATTTCTTAGGATACGACTTTTCCCTATGATGGGAGGGGCGCGACGCGTTACGGATTTCCCTCTATGTCTTGGAATTTCACCCCCCCGACCGATTCCGAACTCGGCGATCGAGAGGTTCCCCGCGACGGGAATCACTTACAGGGCAAGCGGATCGCCCTCCTGATCACCGGGGGCATCGCCGCGATGAAAGCCCCCCTCATCGCCCGCGCCTTGCGACGACAGGGCGCGGAAGTGGTCGCCTTTACCTCCGAGGACGCGTTACGTTACGTGACGATCGACGCGCTGGAATGGAGTACGATTAACCCCGTGATCACCCGATTAACCGCGGCCGCGGAGCATTTGAGCGATCGATCGCCCTTCGATGTCTATCTCGTCGCCCCCGCGACCTATAACACCATCAACAAGTTCCGTCACGGTATCGCGGACGGGGTGATCTCGTCCGCGCTCGCGTCGGCTTTGGGACGGATGGAACGGGGGAAAACGAAGATCCTGATCGTCCCCACCATGCACGGCAGTTTACACAATTCTATTCTAACCGAATCGCTGAAAACGCTCGATCGAATGGGCGTTTCGATCATGTCCCCCCGCGATGACTACGGGAAACACAATCTACCGGGGGAAAAAGAGCTCGCGATCGAGATCTGCCGTCTAGTGAGCGAATCCCCGTTGAAAGATCGATCGATCCTCGTCACCGGCGGGCCGACTCCGGTAGAAATCGATAGTATCCGTCGGCTCACCAATCGCTTTACCGGGCGTTTAGGAGCCTCGATCACCGAAGAACTCTATCTATCCGGCGCGGACGCGTTCCTACTCCACGGTAGAGGGAGTTACGAACCGCCGAGTTACCTTCCCCACCGGATCGTCGAGACTTACGACGAGTATCTAGCCGGAGTGATGGAAGAGTTGGATAAAAAATCTTACCTCGGGGGGATTTTTTCGGCGGCCGTTGCCGATTACCGTCCCGATCGAGTCCTGAGCGGCAAAACTCCCAGCGGTGGCGCGCTGAACCGTATCGATCTCGTCCCGACGGGCAAGGTGATCGAGAAAGTGCGGGAACGTTTCCCGGCTCTCTACATGATGACCTTCAAGTATCAGGAGGGAGTGAGTCACGGGGAATTGATGGCGATCGCCCGCGACCGGCTCGCGAGGGGTTATCAAGCCGTCATCGCCAATCGGGGCGAGGAAACGGGCGAAAACGGTGAACAGGTAGCGTATTTAGTTACCGAATCCGGAGAATCGCCGAAGATGGTCGGGAAGAAAGCGATCGCCCGCTCGATCGTCGAACATTTAGAACGCGTCCCCGGACAATGAATCGCGCTAAGAATGTTACAATCGAGAAAATTTAATATTTTTTAATATTAATTCAAGAAATTTTAGGGTAAGGCACTCATGGGCAACATCGCGTTCGTGAACGAGAACAAAACGGTGGTCGCGGCTGACGGGGCGAATCTACGGGAGAAAGCGATCCAAAACGGAGTGGATATCTACACCCTCGGCGGAAAATTGATGAACTGCGGCGGTTACGGGCAATGTGGAACCTGTATCGTGGAAATTGTCGAGGGGATGGAAAATCTCTCGCCGAAAACCGACTTTGAACAGCGGAAATTGAAGAAAAAGCCCGAAAGCTACCGTCTCGCCTGTCAAACGATGGTCAACGGCCCGGTCAGCGTGAAGACGAAACCCAAGTGATGGGGAAGATAGGGAGATAGGGAAGATAGGGAAGATAGGGAAGATAGGGAAGATAGGGAAGATAGGGAAGATGGGGAAGATGGGGAAGATGGGGGAGATAGGGAAGATGGGGAAGATGGGGAAGATGGGGGAGATGGGGAAGATGGGGGTCATAATAAATTATGACTACCCTCCTGACTCCTGACTCCTGCCTCCTGCCTCCTGCCTCCTGACTCCTGACTCCTGACTCCTGACTCCTG
>NZ_JBAFSM010000096.1:0-8260 GCF_036688125.1 Pannus brasiliensis CCIBt3594
CTTTCAGGGCTTTTTCTTAATTCTAACCTCCCCATAGTGATAAAAGAGCGATATATCGAAGATATATGGAATTCCCGGATCTCTCACATAGGAGTTCGGTTATCCGTACTACCAGCGAATACACAAAGCTTTTCGCGAACGCTAGATTGAAATCATCCTACTATTCAATTCAATCAATGACTCGATTTCACCTAGGTTTTTCGGATGGAGATGCGGCATATCAACTACGCGAACAACTCTGGAATTTAGGTTCCCTAGGAATAAGCAGACTCGTTGGACCGTTTAGAAGCCCTAAAACCAATGAATATCTAGTCTCTGTAGAAGCAGAATCAGATGAAGCTATTCAATTAGTGGCGAACTCTGATGGAAGACCTTTGACGAATGAAGAGTATGAAGCCTATACCGCTTACTCGCTTGGCGATCGCAATGATTATATTGTTCCTATCCAGGTGAATTTAGTTAGTAAAGGCTATTTCCAGCGTAGGGCTGATGGCATTTTTGATCTCGAAATGCAACAAGCCGTCAAAGCTTTTCAGAGAGATGAAGGTTTAGAAGCAACCGGTATCCTAGATGAAGAAACCATGAACAGATTACGGGATGATAAGCTGTTCGGCATCTAAATTTCCGAGATGCTCCAAGCCCCGTAAGGAGTCCGGCAGACGAAACACGCGATTTAAATTACGAACAGCTTACCTAATTTCTGTAGTCCTAGCAAGGATACGGGTGGGGAAAAGGGGAAGGGAAAAGGCTTATCTGTCCACCTTTTCTCCTTTCCTTGTAACCTTTCCCCATTCCTGGCAAGTCTGTCTTGTTTTTGGAAATTCGGCATGACTATCATGGCTTCTCGATCGCCCCGATCGAACGCTACAAAGTTGATGAGCGAGCCGATCGATCCCGTTGAATCGCTCGATATTATCGATCGATCTTCCCGAATCTAGAGTCAGCGTTAACCGAATCCTCCGAGATCGATCACCGAGATTACAATAGGAGCATCCGGACGAAAGCGAGAATGAACATCCCCGCCGCAAGCGGACGGGGTATCACTTCGCTCGGCTCGCACGCATTGCGGCTCGACCTCGCTCAATAGCACCCTTCGGACGCTATGGCCTCGAAACGCCGCGAGCGGCGGGGAATTAGACCCGAAGGGATTAAACCCATGACCGTTCGACAACCCCGCTACAGTAAAGAAGAATTCGCCCGACGCGGTGACGAGATTTACGAAACGCGAGTACGATCGCTAGTCGAGGAAGGCAATCGCGGTAAGATTGTAGCGATCGATATCGAAACCGGAGAATTCGAGATCGCGGACGATATTTTAACCGCGACCGCTCGATTATTCGATCGAATTCCCTCCGCTCAACCCCGGATCGTCCGGGTTGGATACCGCACGGTTCATCGTTCCGGCTCCCGGCTCGATCGCTTCCATCGAGCGAACCGTCTAGTATAGAAAAGTAATTCGCCCCTTCTTTCCCCTCTCTCCATGCCCTCGCCGATCGATCTGCACGTTGAAATCAAAGGACAGGGATACCCGATTCTCTGTCTCCACGGTCATCCCGGCTCGGGACGGAGTATGTCCGTTTTTACCGATCGACTGAGCCAACGCTTCCGAACCCTCGCTCCCGACCTCCGCGGCTACGGAAAAAGCCGTTTTCGAGGAAATTTCCAGTTACAAGAACATTTAGACGATGTAATTCTCCTGCTCGATCGCCACGAGATCCGCGACTGTCTGGTGTTGGGATGGTCTCTCGGCGGGATTATCGCCCTAGAATTAATCCTGCGACAACCCGATCGATTTACCGGTCTGATCTCGATCGCTTCCGCGGCCCGTCCTTTCGGCGATCATCCCCCGATCACCTCCCTCGATCTCGCCTTCACGGGGATCGCGGGAGCTATCAACAGCTTTAAACCAGGTTGGCGTTGGAATATCGACACTTTCGCCCGTCGATCACTATTCCGCTATCTCTTCGGCACTCATTCGACAACCGCCTATCACTACCTCGCCAGAGATGGGGTTCACGCTTACCTGAAAACCTCTCGATCGGCCGATCGGGCCCTACAGAACGCCCTCCGACTCGGCTACGATCGCCGAAAAGATCTTGACAAAATTTCTATCCCGTGCTTATTCATGGCGGGAGCGCTCGATCGACATATCACCAGCGCGTCCAGTCACGAGACAGCCAAACATTTACCCGAATGCGAGTGGCGATGTTACGAGAATACCGCCCATCTTTTCCCCTGGGAAATTCCCGATCGGGTGACGGGCGATATCGATTCCTGGCTCGATCGGGTATTTCTTCCCCGATTATCTCGCTAAAACGCCTCGCTTCTGAGCGCGTTCACGGGAGTAAAGGGATTGAATTCTTCTTTTTCATCAAAAACGGTTAGATTCGAGGGTTTGCATCTCTTGATCTCGCACTTGACCCCCTGCGCCCCTTCCGCTTGTACATCGTCCAGGTAGCCCGATCGGGCCGTTTCCGCCTCGGCGTTCGACCAGAAAGGTCCGAAATAGTACGTGCATCGGGGATAGTCCGTTTTGATCTCCACCCAGTACGCCAGACCTAACCATTCCAGTAAAGCTAGTAAAAATTCTTTCATCTCATTCCCCTATGGTTATGTTTCGCTTTTGTAATGTTCGCTTACATCCCGCAACTTTTCTTAATTGTACTTATCCTTCCCCGATTTGGCTACGGGGAGAAGTGAGGTCGAGCGTTTCAAAATAGCGAGGGGTCTGCCAACGTTGGCGGTAAATCTCGTATAGAGCCATAGAAGCGGCCACGGAAGCGTTCAGGCTCTCGGTTTTTCCGCCCAGCGGGATAGTCACTAACTCGTCGCAGGATTTTTGGGTTAACAAACTTAATCCCTCCCCTTCCGATCCCACCACCAATCCTATAGCGCCCGTCAATTTCATTGTGTGTAAAGGTTTACCGCTTTTCGCCGCCGTCCCGTAAATCCAGAAACCCGCGGTTTTCAACTCTTCTAGCGCGCGGTTGAGGTTCACCACCCGCGCCACGGGTAAATATTCCAACGCGCCGGCCGCGACTTTCATCACGGTCGAGGTGACTCCGGCCGCCCGTCGTTGGGGGATAACCACTCCCTGCGCCCCCAGTGCCTCCGCGGTACGGATAATCGCGCCTAAATTATGGGGATCGGTGATACCATCGGCGATCACGAGGACGGGATCGCGGGTTTTCGCCTTCGCTCTCTCGATGAGTTCGGATAGATCGAGATAGCTGTAGGGCGACATCTGGGCGGCGATGCCCTGATGGTTCCCGTTATTCGTAATTTGAGAGAGACGGATATCGTCTACCTCGTCAATCACCGTACCGTTGGCTTTCGCTTTCTCCAAGAGGGTGTGATAGCGGGGATCGTAACGCAGGCGATTCACCACCCAGAGCCGATTTAATTGCCGTCCCTCTTCCAGTGCCGTCAACACCACACGGCGACCGTAGAGAAGATCGTCGGCTTCTTCCTCGCGCTCGCCCTCGGCTCCCCCTCGGCGATCGTTCATCGGACGGGAAGAGGGGGGGGCAATAACACGGGGGGGCTTTTGGGGACGCGAGGGACGGCCGGGGACATTCGGACGACGGGAGGAGCGCTTTTCTGGCTTCCCCCGTTGGGGTCGATCGATCATGGTATTTTCGTGTGGGGATAAAGGTTCGTGTGGGGATTGGGGGATGGGGTGATGGGGAAAATGGGGGGATGGGGGTGATGGGGAAATTTTGGGGGAAGAGGCGAAGGGGAAAAGAGAAAAGAGCTTTCTTAAGCTGTTCACCTTTATCCTTTCACCTTGACCCTCCCTCACCTCCTGACTCCTGACTCTTGCCTCTTGCCTCCCGCCCTCTTTAACTATAATTCCAGTTTCTCTAATAAATCTTGTAATCGGGCGGGATCTTGTAGGTAAAGATAGCCGATTAGGGTTTCCATACCGGTGGCCTGTCGGTAGGTATGGGTGGATAGGCGACGGGGTTTACCGGTGGCCGCGTTACGGCCCCGGCGTAGGATATCCCGTTCGCTGTCCGTGAGATAGGGTTCTAGACGGGCTAGATCTTCGGCTTGTTGTTCGGCGCGGACTCGGGCCACGACCCGATCGTGGTAGTCCGCGATGCGCTTGGGCGGCCATAGATAGCGCGCGCGGATGTAGAGTTCGTAAACGGCATCCCCCAGATAGGCGAGAGAGACGGGCGATAATTGACCGACCCGATCGCCGATCGAGTCGAGTTCGCCATCGATCTGTACTCGAATATTCCCGCTCGATAGATTCACGATTTCGGCTTTTCTAACTGGGCAACCGCGTCTTCCACCGTGTTTTGCAGGGAAAGAAAATTTTCCAATCGAACCAGTTTCACGGTTTGCGTGACCCGGGGATTGGTAACGATCTGTAAACTCCCGCCATCGGTCTTGGCTTTTTTGACCAGTTGAACGAGCGCCCCCAATCCCGAACTATCGATGAAATCGATCTGGGAGAGAACGAGAATGACGTGTTTCGGTCCCTCGTCAATATACTCGCCTATCACCTTGCGGAATGTCGGTTCGGAGAAAGCATCTAAAAGCCCGGTCAGGCGGAAGATCTGGTAGGTATCTTTGACCTCACGAGTTCCTCGTAAACTGACGGTCAAGTTAATCGCGTCCGGAATAATAACCCCCTTTGGCAAGCGCCAGTAAAATCAAACTTTTAGTATAGCGTCTACCCCTCTATTTTTTGGCCTCCCGCATTAACCGGACGAACTTCTCGAAAAGATAATCCGCGTCGTGAGGGCCGGGGCTGGCCTCCGGGTGGTACTGCACCGAGAAGAAGGGTAACGATTTATGTTGCAATCCCGCCACGGTGCGATCGTTGAGGTTGAGGTGGGTGATCTCCACGTCGGGACCGAGGGAATCGGGATGGACGGCGAAACCGTGATTCTGGCTGGTGATCTCTACCGTCTGCCGCAGTCCGGCCGGTTGATTCAATCCCCGATGGCCGAACTTGAGTTTAAAGGTTTCCGCGCCGAGGGATAGGCCGAGGATCTGATGGCCCATACAGATCCCGAAGGTGGGTTTCTCGCCCTGTAATAAAGCTTTCGCGGTGGCGATGCCCTCGGTAACGGCGGCGGGATCGCCGGGCCCGTTAGAGAGGAAAATCCCGTCGGGGTTATACTGGTAGATTTTTTCCGGGGGGGTGTTGGCGGGAACGACGATCACCCGACAGCCGTAACTGACTAGACGGCGGAGAATATTGCGCTTGATGCCGAAATCGATCGCCACGACGGTGAGGGGTTCACCGGTCTCGGAGGCCGCCGGGCTAAATTCCCAGTGCGGATCGGTGGGTTCGGTCCACTCGTACACCTCCGGGGTGGTGACTTCTTTGACGAGGTTTAACCCGGCCATGGAGGGCGCGGACTGTACTAGGCGTAGGAGTTCGGTGCGATCGAGAATTTCCGTGGAGATCGCGCCGTTCATCGCCCCGACCGATCGGATCTTGCGGGTCAGGGAACGGGTATCGATGCCGTAAATACCGATAATCTTGTGGCGGGCGAGATAATCGGGGAGGGATTCGCTAGAACGCCAATTACTGGGGCGGAAGGTGATGTTACGGGCGATCGCTCCCTTGACGTGAGGACGGATAGATTCTTCGTCCTCGGGGTTAACGCCGGTGTTCCCCAGTTCGGGATAGGTGAAGGTAACGATCTGGCCGGCGTAACTGGGATCGGTCAGCACTTCCTGATAGCCGGTCATCCCCGTGTTAAAAACGACTTCGCCGACGGTGGTTCCGGTCGCGCCGAACGATCGCCCCTCGTAGGTGGTCCCGTCGGCGAGAATCAATAAAGCTTTCTTACTGGTGGCGATCGACATCATTGTAAAGTTTTGAATCGGTAACAGTAGTCAGGGAGTAGGGGGAACCGATAGACTAGAGCGGGACTGAAAGGGGTACAGTCCTTGATCTTAGCGGTTTCGCGCGTCTATAGTAGGACTGGTAAGGGTTAATTATAGCCGCTCCCCCTCCCCCACCGTCCGGATCGAAATTTCCTCTCGCGCTGGAGATCCCTATTTAGTAATATGAGTCCAAGAAAACTGACTGACGCTACGAAAAAAGAAATTCTTAAGCTTTATCGCGAGACGGAGGCGACGACTTCCACGTTAGCCGAACGCTACGGGGTAAGTAGTTCTACCATCAGTCGTTTTCTGAAAAATTCTCTATCCGAGGTGGAGTACGAGGACTTAATTCAGAAGAAACGCCTGGCGAGAACCCCCCGGGGGGGCGCGGCGGAGGAGGAGGCGATCGAAACGCCCGAACCCGTCCTCGAAACTCCCGAACCCGTTTTGGACAAGACGGTCGCTCCCCCTCTAGAAATCGTTTCCGTTTCCCAACAACTCACCTTACCCGTGGACATCGCCCCTTCCCCGCCGGAGGAGGAAGAAGAGGAAGATGAGGAACCGATCGATGTCGACACCCTTAACTCGATTCTCGACGAGGATATCGACGACGAGGAAGACGAGGAAGACGAGGACGAGGATTGGGGGGATGACGAGGACGAGGAGGACGAAGGCGATGACGGGGAGCAAGGGAATTACTCGCCCCGATCGATCTCCCGCGCGACCCGTTTACAAGTTTTACCGCTATCCTCGGCCTCGTTTCCCAAAACTTGCTATCTGGTGATCGATCGCTCCGCGGAATTGATCACCCGGCCGCTGAAAGATTTCGCCGAACTCGGTCAGGTTCCCCCGCAAGAAATCCAACAACGAACCTTACCGGTTTTTGACAGTCATCGGGTCGCGAGACGTTTTTCTAAGCGTCGGGAAAGAGTGATAAAAGTTCCCGACGGGCGGGTGATCGAGAAAGTCGGTTCCCATCTGGAGGCCAAAGGAATTACCCGGCTTTTAATGGACGGGAATATCTATTCTTTGTCCCCGCTATAAGCGGGTCTCGCCGGGAGAAAGAGTTCGGATTCGGCAGATATCGAGGGTTCCCACCGCCCGAGCCGCGGGATTCCCGTTGGCGCGCGGGCGATTTATAAAACGTAACGTATCGTCGGAGATCGGGCGGGGAGAGGGTCGAGATCGATCGCTCTCCGCGATCTCCCGCGAACCGCGAGAAAATTGTTTTCTTTTTCCGAGAAAGTCCCGATTGTTTTGGGTTCGTCGCGGGCCTAGTCTCGATGGATAAATAAGTTTTTTTAACAGTCAGACTTCCGGAAACGGAGAAGAAAAATCTTTCCAGTAAAATCAGATACAGACAAAAGAGGAATTCCCCCCGAAAAACTAAGGGTGGATATTTCCTCCGAGATTCGATCGATTGTCGATTTTTTGATACAACGGACTTATCCCGATACCGTCCATGAAGATCAACCGGTTACTCAGACTGTACGAGCAGGGGAAACGAGATTTCGAGGGAATCGAACTATCGGGCCTCGATCTACAGCGAGTGACCCTGATCGCGGTGAATATGACCTCGGCCGATTTAAAAGGGACGAATTTTAGCCGGGCTTTTTTAACCAAGGCGAAACTTCACGGGGCGAGGTTAAACTGGGCGGATCTAACTTACGCCAAACTGAACCTGAGCGAACTGGTCGAGGCGGATCTAACGAAAGCGAATCTCCGGGGGGCGTTTTTAGTCAAAGCCGCTCTCTATCGTTCCCGGTTGAGCGGGGCGGATCTCTCCCACGCCAATCTCCGGGGCGCGGATCTGCGCGGGGTCAACCTCTGCGGGGCGAATCTGACGAAAGCCAATCTCCGGGAGGCGGATCTCGACGGGGCGAACTTAAATTGGGCGAATTTGCAGGAAGTTCGCTTGAGCGCGGCGAGATCCCGATCGATCTCGGTCAACGGCGCGAATTTCGGTCGATCGCTCCTCCGGGAGATGGATTTAAGCGGGGCGAACCTAGAAGGGATCAATTTCAGCGAGGCGCGTCTCGTCGGTTGCGATCTGAGCGGTACCAATCTGTCCGGGGCGAATCTGGCCGGGGCGCGTCTCCAGGAGGTGAATCTCCAGTCCGCGAACCTAAAAGGGGCGAATTTAACGGGAATTACCCTAGAGGGCGTGAATCTAACCGGCGCGCTCGGCATCGGCAACGATCCGGAACAGGAGGGAGCGATCGAGGACAACTTCCCCTTCCCCTCCAATTGGTTCCGTCCGGGATTCGCCACTTAATGGGGGGTCGGGTATCGGGAAAATTAGGGTCAAGGGATCGAAAATAGTCTTTTCCCTTTCCCCGAACAACTTCCCCGTCCCCCTCACCTCCTGACTCCTGACTCCTGACTCCTGACTCCTCTCAAGAGGGGG
>NZ_JBAFSM010000097.1:0-7398 GCF_036688125.1 Pannus brasiliensis CCIBt3594
GTTCGTCCCCGTCTCGCTCGATCGGGATGAAGTAAGCGGGGGGAATTCGTGTTATAATTTCGGTCATAATTGCAAGCTTCGCAGTAGCGAGAGGGAGTTTCACCCTCTCTATTTTTTGGGTTGGTCTTCCAGTTCGGAAGTGTCGAAAATGTGACCACAGCTTTCGCAGGCGAATCCCGCGTAACCATCTTCCGGGTCTTGGTCATCCCCGTAGAAATATTGCCCGCGGTAGGCTAACCGAACAGACCCGCAATTCGGACAACGAACGTCATCGGGATAGGAAAGACTCGTTATCTCGTTAGTTGACATCGTTTCCCCCTCCCACGGGCGAGATAGGCTTGAAATGAACCGAGTAGCACTCCGGAAACTGTCGGACGGTTTGCGAGAGCAGAGCTTCGCGTAAAACCAGTAGGGTGGCTTTTTCTAGGTCGTCCTGACAGGTGAATGTCACGTCACGGTTCAGGGAGACCAGTAGGTTGAACACGTCCGCGTAATCGATTTTTAGCTCGATCGGGCGAGACTTGTATTTGTCGAGAAACGCTTTCACGTCTACCGCCGGGGTTCCCTCGATCGGGATGAACTGACGGGGGGGTTCGGGCGCGCTCTCCGCTTTTTTCTCGGGTTCCGCCATTTCCATCTCCATCTCCCGATCGAGTAGGGTTCGGAATCGCGGAAGGGTTCGGGAGACTTGATTTTCAAGGGTCTCGCGAAGTTCGAGAAATGCGGTTTTATTGGTATCATCCCCGTAACAAAGCTGATCGAGCGTGTTGAAAGTACCGATAATCTCGGTAATCTGATCTAGGGTGAGAGATAGGGGGATTTTCATCTCTCCGTATTCTTGGCAGAAGGCGGCGAAATCGGTCATTTCGGGCTATCCTCCACTTGTGAGAGTAACTGTTCGTACTTTTCGATAATGGGCTTTATCTCCGGTTGGTTTTGGACAACTTGAGAGAGTAACCATTTTGAGAGTTTGGATTGACTTTCTTTCTCCGTATCTCTCGCGCGAACGGCGCATTGCATCGATAGGGAAAGAGCTTGCCCGATCGTTAGCGCGTAAAGTCCTAAATCGCTCGCGTAGGGTTTAATCTCGCTTAGGAGATCGTCGAGTATTTTGTTGGTGGTCGGTTCGGTCATTGGAGACTCCCGATCGTCACCGACCCGGCGAGATCTCGACAATAGATCACCAGTAGGTTGTGAAACCCGGCGGCGAGAAGGGTTCTTGTCTCGGGCGCGAGATTTTCGAGGCTCTCCTCGCTGACGAGTAGCTCAAATATCGTTTCGATCGTCGCTTCTATCCCGTGGGATAGAATGGCTTGCTTAAGTTCCGGATCGGGCATGGGCAATAAAGCGGGGCGATCGCCCCGCGGCGAAGGGTAAGAGGTGATCGCGGCATTAAGCCGTGTCTGAAGAGGAAAGCGGGGAACTCTAAGGGCAAATAGTTTATGTGATGGTTTTCCCCGCGAAAGCTTTTCCGTTTAAAAGGGGACGGTTTCCTGTAGGAGTATCGGGATGGGTTTCCCGTTGGCTCGGTAATATTCGGCGCATTGATGCCGTTTCCCCGGCCCGTCGTAGGGGCGGAATTTGCCCATGAAATCCTGACTCCAGTAAATTTGTGCCTCGCAGAATTTACAGCGGGGTTTCTCTACCGGTTTCGGGGTCGGTTTCGGTTTCGGGGGCGGGAATAGGTCGGATAAGTCCCATTCTTCCTGTAGGAAGAACTCCCACGCGTCCCGAAGCTTTTTGAATATTCGGACTTTATCGCCCATTCTCGCCTGTACTTTTCCTCCCACCCGCTCCAGAATGCAACAGGCGAGGGAGGCCATCTGTTTAACGCGTTTGAAGCTGGGACGCTCGACGGGAGACGCGTCTTTCGCTCGGGCGAGTTTCCGCCGGAGCGCGGCGTTTTCGGCGCGGGCGGTCTCCAGTTCCCGTTCTAGTTGTTCGATGCGTTCTTCGGGGGTCATGGGTTTTTCCTCGAATGGTGATCGCGTCAGGAAGCCGGATCGGAAGGGGAAAGCGGGGAAATTGAAGGGTTCCCCGCGCTGTTCGGAGAACAAGAGAGAATTCCGATGGAAGACAGCCGAGGGGCTGTCCTTAAACATGGTTTTTAGACACTTTTGGAGAACTTCAGCGATCGGCGATAGGCGGTATCCTCCGGCGGTAGACGGCATCTGTAGACTTTTAACAGCCCTCCCCCCTCTATGGCCGCTTGCCTGTCGTCCCGCGGGGGGTAGGGATGTTGTTTAGTCCTATGGGAAATATATTTCCTTTTCGCCTCGATGTCAAGGAAATATCTTTCCTAATTTTGTTATTATGAACGAAGAACAGATCAGAGTTACCACCTTGAAAACGTTTATCGCTCGCAAGGGTCACACGCAGACATCGCTCGCCCGAACCGTAAAAGTAACCCCGCGGGCGATGAGATACTACATTTCTGGCAAGTCCTCGCCTACTATCGAGGTTTTCGCCCGAATGTGTGCCGCGCTCGGATGTTCGCCTAAAACTCTACTCTCCGAATTCGGGCTAGACACGAAAGAGATTCCGGACGACTCCCCCTCCCCCTAACCCCCCCGATCGCCCGTTCCCCGATCGAGCGATCGATGAAAACTCCGGGGAACTCCGGCCGGGTCGGGAGAACTCCGGGCGATCCGGGGTAATCCCGCCGGTTCCCGGGGAACCCCCCTACTTACTGTTGTTTTAAGTTCCGCTCGCTGAATAGCTCACCGACCGCCACAATATTCCGCTCTCTTATATAACGCGCTGACTCCCGACTCCTGACTCCTGACTCCCGATTTTCTTCGCTATCAGTCCCCCACCCCATCTACCAATATGCTGAAAGCCAACGATCGAGTGATGTACGCCGGCGCTCCCGCCACGGTTCTAAAGGTCTGGACGAAAAAGGCAATGATCCTCACCCAGTCCTTCCAGAAAATCAACGTCCCCGTTACCGAGTTAGCTTCTATCGACGGACAACTGGAGATCCCGCTAGACGCGCCGGGTGGGAGCGATCGGGCCGGTGTCATCGACGAGCGCCCCGACACCACCGACACCACCAGCGCCCCGCCCCCTCCCGATCCGGAGTTCGCGCCGGGCGATAAGGTAGCGTATCGGGGCGAGATTCTTACCGTCGTCGAGGTTCACCCGGTCTCGCTTATCTGCGATTTCCCGCCTAGTAAATATCTGCCGAAAGGATTCCGCGACGGGGTTCTCCGAAAGAACGTGACAAAGTTCTATCCCGTTCCCGACGTGGGGATAGAAGATGCTTCGATCGCCCCCGCGCCCGATTCTATCCCCGACGGTGGGATAGAAGGGGAGGAAGTGGCACTCGTCGAGGCTTCTATCCCCGACCCGTGGATAGAAGGGAAAGAGGGCGATTCTATCCCCGAATCTTCTATCCCCGACGATGGGATAGAAGGGGGAGGGGGAGAGAGCGATCGAACCCCCGGCGATTCTATCCCCACGGGTGGGATAGAAGGGGGAGAAGGGGAGGGCGAGACGATTACCTCCGAACATTCGGGGGAGACTCCGAACATTAGCGAGGGAACTCCGAACATTATCGGGACGGGGGAAGGCGATCGAACTCCCGGCGATTCTATCCCCTCTGACGGGATAGAAGGAGAGAGCGATCGCCCCGACGATTCTATCCCCACGGGTGGGATAGAAGGGGACGGCCACCCGACAGCTTCCGATTCTATCCCCGACGAAGGGATAGAAGATGATTCGATCGCTCCCACGGGGGATTCCGTCCCGCCAGGGGGTTGGAAAGACCCCGGATTCGTGTTAGGGGAGCAGGTGATCGTCGCGGGGTGGAAAGGGGAGAGGACGATCCTCCTGCCGCGTTGGTCGGACACTTACGAGGAATGGTTCTATCAGGTTTCGGGAACGGGCGGGGGATGGTTTCGCGAACGGCAATTATCCCACGTGGACGATCCGACCGATTCTCTCATCGAGGAGGGGATAGAAGGGGAGGAAAGCGATCGCCCCGGCGATTCTATCCCCGACGATGGGATAGAAGGGGAGAGCGATCGAGAGGACGGAATCGCCCTCTCTGACGGGCTAGAAGGGGAGGAAAGCGATCGAGAGGATGATTCTATCCCCACGGGTGGGATAGAAGGGGAAACGGTCGATCGATCGCTCCTCGATGAGCCGATCGCCGGCGAGGTACCGGCCGCGAAATTTGATTGTTCGGACAGAGTTCTCTACAACGGACACGAGTATCGGGTCTACTCGAAACACTGGAATGGTAGCGAGTGGTGGTATCGGATATCGCCGGCGAACACACGCTTCGGACGCGCTCGCCAGTTGAAAGAATCCCAACTCTCGCCCGCGCCCGTCATCCCCGAGGCGAAATTCGCTCTCGGTCAACTGGTGATCCCTCCCGGACGGGAAACCCCCGTTCCCGTTATTACCGCCCGGTACGATAACCGCGCGGGGTATTGGTACTACCGTCCGGCGGGGTACGGTCAGGATTACATCGAATCCGTTCTATCCCCCGCGGAAGGGATAGAACCGGGCGGCCGCCCGACAGCTTCCGATTCTATCCCCACGGGTGGGATAGAACGGGAGGAAAGCGATCGAACCCTCGCCCCGATTCCCGACCCGTGGGATGAAACGGAAGGGAAAACCCCCGCGGGCGATTCTATCCCCGCCGAAGGGATAGAAGGGGAAGACGGGGAAGCGATCGAGTGGAAACCGGGCGATCTGCTTCGGATCGGGGAGGAATACGGGGAGGTCGAGGATATTATCGGGAACGGCATCCTGTATCGCTTGGTCGCTCCTTTCGCAAAGCCAGGGCGTACTTGGAGGATGATCGCCCGCGATCTCCCCGAGCGCGTCGATTCTATCCCGTGGTCGGAGATAGGGTGTGAAGGGATATCCCTCGACGAAACCTCGATCGACCCCTCCCCCGGCGCGGACAGCGGCACGACGGGGGATAGTCCCGACCCGTCCAGAACGGGGGAAGCGATCGACGTGCTGGAAGCGACCACGATCCGACTTCTCGCGCTACGGGAGATTATCGAGGCGGAGCTAATCCGTCGCGGCGTTCTCTCCCCTCCCCCCGGCCCGATCGTCGGCTATTCACCTCCCGAAAGCTTCCCCACCCGTATCCCCTCCGGCGAAAAAGTCTCTCCCCCGGCCGCGGGAGGGAAGCGATCGCCCGGTACGGCTTCCGGTACCGGCTCGATCGGCACCTACTGCAAGGGAGAGGCGGAATATTACCGGTACGGCTACCGCGAGGGAGGGCGGAAGCGCTGGAAACATATCGGGCCAGTCACGGATGCTACCGCTCGATCGCTCGCGGACTCGATCGGGGAAATGATCGCCGCGGGACTTCCCGCGAGCGAGATTCTATTGATTTTCGAGAGAAAAGCTAGTTAACAGGAGAAAAACACGATGATTATAGTGAATGGTCGTTCTTACTCTATTACCGAATGGAAATACATGGTTTTTACTGCCAGGAAGTCGTTTGGATATTTCTACCGAGAGATCGACGCGATTAAATACGCGGAAGAACTCGAACGAACGGGAGAAACGAACGTGACGGTTCACGGGTATTGCTCTAAGTTAACCGTTAAGGACGAGGAAGAATTTCTAGCGGCCGTGAGAACTGGCGATCCGAAATGCGAGGAAGACTAAAGCCGAAACGAGAAACACCCCATCCCTCTTTTGGGGTAAATTTCCAATAATTTCCAATAATTTCCAATAATTTCCAGTAATTTCTAATAATTTCCCTTTCGGGGGAAATTTTTAATAATTACCAGTGATTACCAGTAATTATCAGTAATTAACTAAATATCCCTTCTAGCGCGTTTATCTTCTGTTTCGGGTCAACCTCGATGTATCGCTGTAAATTGGATAGGCTCGCATGGCCGCTGATCGATTGGATAACTCGGATGTTGGTTCCGTTCCTCGCCAGTTCGGTCAAGCACGAGCGCCGGCCCGAGTGAGTGGAGATCTTCAGGTTGTGCAGTCCGGCCTTATTCCGGCACGATTGCAGGTATTTAATGGCCGCCTCGTAGCTTAAATGATTCCCCTTTTGCCCCGGAAATAACCAGTCATCCGACGCTAGAGATGGAGTATAAGCCTTTAGGTAGATGCTTAACGCGCTAGATACGGGGACGGGGTGATTCTTGTCTCTCCCCTTGCGAATCTCCCGCGGGTAGACGATCTCGGGGAAGTGTTCCCGTTTCGCCGGGTCTCGGTAAACATCCCCCACCGTTAGCCGTAGCGCCTCCGATATCCGCGCCGCGGTAAACCGACAGAGCGCCCATATTAACCGATGGGTTGGGTTAGCGTACTTTTCTAGTCTCGCCCATTGTTCCGCGGAAAGAACGGCGGCCTGCCCTAACTTTTGTGACATTTTTTATACCCTTTACTACCTACAGAAAAAGTAAAAAACAATATTTTTTCCTGTAGCTTTCCCGTTGATTCTCTCGCTCTTTTAGTATAAAATCCTTATTCCATAAGGATTACAACTTTTTTTAAAGCTACAGGAAATATTCATTTTCTGTAGTTGAGGGATAGAAAGAATCTCGGTAGAGTCGAGATGGTTTATCGGATTCTTATAGCTATATGGCCACGATCACGAGTCAACAGAGAACCATCTGGCTACCCTCGGACGTTCTCACCCTCGAACAAGAAACCTATCGGAACCTCCTGGCACTGTGGGAGATGTTCGGCGATGTGACTTTCGCCGCGAACGTTGACGACCGCAACGCGCCGATCATCAATATGGCACCGGGCAGGGCTTACGACAAGAAATACTACAACGTCTTTACCGCCGCGTTCGAGTTGGACGAGGAAATCGTCACCACCAACGTCAATAACAAGAAGCAATGGATCGCCGCTCTCCCCTGGGGGCAGGGCGATAAAACTATCCCGTCCGGATATTTCCTCGCGTCCCCGACAGCCGCGTAGCCGACATGAAATTAACCGCCAGAGTTTCAACCCTCCTAAAATCGCACCCGATCGACAGCCTATCGGCCTCTCTCCCTCCCGGATTCGAGAAAGTGCCTCTCGCGGCTGGGGAGTCGATCGATAATGTCGCGGCGCGCGATGTCGGGAGTCACTGGGAAATTATCTTTACTTCCCTCTTCCGCGGGCGATCCAGATGGTATGTCTTCAAAGATCACGTCACCCTCGACGTGTCTCCCGTCGTCACCGCCCGATTCACGATGAAGCTCGCCCGATCGCACCGACTCCTAGAGGGGGAATTTCGCCTATCGGGGGGAGAGTTCGGGAAGAGCATCTACACCGCCACGTCCGGCGCTCCCGGCTGGCAGTACCCCGGCGCGTGGAAGGAACGCGGGCGCGGGCCGATCCCCCCCGCGACGGACTGGAAAATCGATCTCCCCGGCTACCACCTCGACACGAAGGGAATCGAGGGATGGTTCTTCC
>NZ_JBAFSM010000098.1:0-7286 GCF_036688125.1 Pannus brasiliensis CCIBt3594
ACTTGTCTTTTCTTTTTCTCTATTTCTGGCTTACAACTTTTTTTTCGCTCCCGTCTACCTTCTTTACATTAATTTACGAACGCTTTCTAAGATAAATGTATTAGTTCGCATTTTATGACAGCTATGTGCCCATTAAGCCAATCCCCGCGCGCTAGTGATGCTAAGGGAGATCGAGAGTTCCGACACTCGCCCCGCCGTGAAGATCTCGATCGGGCTGTCTTTATCGATCGGCCCGGCCCCGACGCGATCGGCTATTCCATTTAACCTCCCGTGGTTCGGGAGATGTGAGGGGCTTTTCTTCTGATCGGGAGCGACCGGCTTTTCAGAAGGGAGTAACCGAGCCGAAATTTCCCTCGCCCGCCGTGGTTCTTAGACGGGCGAGAATTGCCGGCGCATTATCGTAGGGGCCGGCCACGAAGAAGGGTTTCCCATCACGTCCGAACTCGATCACCGGATAATCCGATCCTAGTTCTCCCAGATGAGCTTTTGCCCTCTCGAAATCCCGATGGGGCTGTAATCCGAATTTTGCCGCGTAATCGGGAGCGAAGCGCTACTGCAAGCAGTTCGCTCCGAAGATGACCTCTTGTGCCTGCAAAGAGCGTGATTTCCCGGAACTCCTGCCCGAAGCGATCGAAAAATTCCCCGAGCATTTCCTCGAAAGTCGAGCGATCGATTTTTCTCCGCCCCACCACGTCTTGGACACCCAAACACCAGTAATCGACGAGGTAGCTACCCCAGAGATAACGGTTGCCTTCTTAGTTCTGTCGCATTACAGCCTCTCTGTAACGAAATATCTCTTTTCCCGAGTTCGACGAAAGAGACAATTTACGGGTTGGAAGAAGAAGGCGAGCGGGTTGCGATTTATCTAGAATGGTCTTATCGGGATCGGGTGTTCTAACATGACTACGAACGCTAACATTCCTCCACGAGAGGCCGCCCGGCTGGAAGCCCTCAGACAGTATCGAATTCTGGACACGCCTTCCGAGCGGACTTACGACGACATCACGGCACTGGCCGCCTATATCTGCGACGTACCGATCGCCCTTATCAGTCTGGTCGATGCCGACCGTCAGTGGTTTAAGTCGAAAGTGGGTCTCGATGTCGTCCAGACCGCCCGCGATGTCTCGTTCTGCGCTCACGCGATCTTGGACGAGCGCGTTACTATCATCGACGACCCGCTCGGAGACCCTCGCTTTTACAACAATCCGCTCGTGAACTACACGCCCTATATCCGCTTTTACGCGGGCGTACCTTTACGGACTCCCGAGGGACACCCGATCGGTACGCTCTGCGTTATCGACCGCCAGCGTCGCGATCTGTCAGAGCGTCAACTTGAAACTCTCGAAACACTAGCCCGTCAAGTGGTGATGCAACTCGAATTGAAGCGAATTTCAGACCGACTCGCGAAGGCCCTGGAGCAGATCGAGATGATGGAAGACCTGATCCCGATCTGTTCGTATTGCAAGGGCATCCGTAACGACCGGGGCTACTGGTCGAGTGTAGAGAAATTTATCAAAAGTCATTTCCCGGTCGAGTTCTCTCACGGGGTATGCGATCGCTGTCTGCGAGAGTATTTTCCCGAGGTCGCCGAAGTTTTACTGTCCGAGGTGGGCACCCAATCCCCGCCGGACGAAAATGACCCCTCCTCCGAATTGTTGGGCTAGAAACGGTCGGGACGGGCGGGCGAGCCCGGGTCTATCCGAACGAGCGAAGTAAATTAACACTCGCCTTATCGCGGGGAGCGTCGGGGAGATGACCCGATCGAGCGCCCCCGCATCCCCCAGAATCTTCCAACCTGGTTGATCGACTCGATGACCGCCACCCGGCTACCCGGGATCTAGGCAAAACATTTTGCCTAGATCCCGGGTAGCCGAGTTCGGACAACCCGGGAAACTCGACCGCGTTATCCGAAAAATATCACTGGGATTTTCGGAAACGTTCTCGCGTCGCTTAACGTCTCGAACTCTAGAATTTTAATCCGGGCGGAACGTTTTACCCCGAAGCGAAAACCTTTCCCCCGGCTCGCCCTGGTAAAGGAAGAAAAATTTCCCGAATCTACCCTATAGTCTTTATGATTATCACCGTAATGAATCAGTCCGGGGGCGTTGGCAAAACCACGGTCAGTCACAATCTGGCGCACGCCCTCTCGACAAGAGGCCCGACTCTGGCTATCGATCTCGACCCGCAAGCGTCTCTCACCGGCTTCATGGGAGGAACGGGCGAGGGTTCGTACCGATGGCTAATGGAGGGCGCGCCACCCCCCATCGAAACGGTTTCGCCCGATCTGGATCTTCTCAGAGCGGACATCGCTCTATCGGTCGCCGAGAAAGAATTGAATAACGCGATCGCCCGGGAGACCCGCCTGAAAAAACGCCTCAAGAACCTCGACCGTTACGCTTTCACGGTCATCGACTGCCCTCCCAGTCTGAATCTGCTCTCCATCCTCGCGCTCGTGGCGGCCGACGCGGTTCTCGTGCCCATCCAAACCCAGATCAAAAGCTATCGGGGGACCGACCTTTTCTTAAAAACGATCGTTGAGTGCCGAGACGAGGCGAATCCGAACTTGGAGATTCTCGGCTTCGTGCCGACGATCTACGACCGTCGGATCAATCACCAGAAAGCGGTACTCCGCTCGATCGCCGAGCAATTGAACGAGATCGCTCCCGTGTTCGACCCGATCCCCAACAGCGCGGCCTTTCCCGACGCTTCGGGAAGAAGACTGCCCCTCGCCCGCTATCAAGAAAAACATCCCGCTTTAGAAATTTTCGAGACGATCGCCGGGAGGATTTCCGATTATGACCGCTAAAACCTTTCACCCCGAGCCACTGAGCGCGAGTACCTTATCGAGATTGATGGATAAGCGGGGAAAAGAGCGGGACAACCGCGTCCCCGACAGCCGGGTCATCGAGATCGAACTCGCCCTGATCGATATTCCCGAGAACGGGCCGCGGAAATACCACGACCCAAGAGAGTATGGAAAATTGAAAGATTCGATCGCGAGAGAGGGGGTACTGGAAAATATCATCGTCCGGCGCGTCGGCGATCGTTACGAGGTGATCGCGGGGACGAGAAGGGTTCTCTGCTCTCGGGAACTGAAAAAAACAACGATCCCGGGACGGGTGATCGAGGCGGACGAGACCGAGGCGGCCTGGATCGTCCTGATCGAGAATCTCGTGCGGGACGACTTCAACCCGATCGAGGAAACCGATGGCATCCTACGTCTTCTTCAGTTGGAGTTAGGGGAGGAGAGCGTTGAATCGACGGTATCGACTCTCTACCGGCTCAGAAACGAGGAACAGAAATCCGTGGTGAAGAAAATCCTGCCCGAAGATGTAAAAGCGAAAGTGGAAAACGTTTTCACTTCTATCGGCAAAAAAGATCTCACTTGGAAAAGCTTCATGACCTCCCGTCTCCCGTTACGGGATCTCCCGGAGGATCTCAAG
Organism: Pannus brasiliensis CCIBt3594; assembly: GCF_036688125.1. Taxonomy (NCBI): domain Bacteria; kingdom Bacillati; phylum Cyanobacteriota; class Cyanophyceae; order Chroococcales; family Microcystaceae; genus Pannus; species Pannus brasiliensis. The sequence goes on from NZ_JBAFSM010000098.1 coordinate 3,444, forward strand.
GACGCGATCGGTTGTAAGAAGATCGAGTACAGCAAGGCGCGATTGCTCGCGAGGGTGGACGACCCGACGGAGAGGGATCGCTTATTGAATCGGGCGATAGCGGAAAAACTATCGGTAACACGGTTGCGGGAGGAACTGGAAAACAGTGGGGCGCTCCGGCGTAAGCCCTCGGAAATCCAACGCGTTCAAAATTTCGGGCAAAAATTGAAAAATTCACGCCCGTGGGAGAATCCCGAACGTTGGCACAAAATCGAGGAACTACTCGAACAGATCGAGGAATTGCTAGACGAACGGACGGAGGAAAGTACGGAAAATGTTGTTACTGAACGGGGGTAGGCTGGTTATCGCTGTTCTATCGGTATCGGGTAGGTTCCTGCTAGAAACAAAGCTGAAAACCGTTATCTGGTAAGGAGTTCGAGAAAATCAAGCCCCGCTGAGTTCCAATCGGGAGAAACTGTTAGGAACTTGACCTTCAAACCCTCGCCACGAGGAGAATCGAACCTCTCGGCCGATCAATAGCGAGCTGACAGTGATAGAACAGCGCGTTGTTTCAAATAAGTCTGAAACACTAAGCCGTACAATAAGTGCGGATAATTTTATCTATAGATGTGCCGAGAGGAGCGTACATTCTCGCTCTCTTTAAAGCACTAAAATCATGCTCGATATCGTTTAAGTCAGGAGAGTATTTCGGTAAAAATAGGACTTGATGACCCACCGCCTCTACGAGTTCTTTAATGATCGTCTTGCGATGGAGCGATGCATTATCCAAGATCAAAATCGAGGGAATTATTAAAGAAGGTAACAAATAGAAGGATAACCAGCTCTCAAAACTCGAAGCATCCAAGCTTCCTGAAAAAACCATCGGCGCGATAAAATCCTTTTTTTTCTTTCTTCTTCCCGCGACCAGGCTTTCTCTCTTTCCGCGCTTTCCCGGTCGTTCCCCGTAGATTTTTTTTCCTTTTTTCGCCCACCCGTACAGACAGGCTTGAAATTCCTCAAAGCCGCATTCATCAATGGATACAAGGCTATCACTACCGTATATCCGAATCAATTCTCGGAGCCTCCGGAAATATTGAATTCTTTCTTCTCGGTTCCTTTCACGGTAACGCATTTCTTTCTTTTTTCTCGTTATCTCCATTTCTTTTAAGGCGTAGCAGATAGCGCTCGGTCTCACTCCGAACTTTTTCGCTCTGTCTATTAGCCTCGCGTCCGGATTCTCTCGGACATCCTTTTCGAGGGCTTGCCAATCTAGCTTTCTCTGGCGACGCTTCACCTTCGTCGCTTCAAGGTCTTCCCGACCCAACCATCTATAGATCGTTGCCCTTCCCACTTTAAACAGGTCGGCCGCCTTAGTTATGCTCCCGCCATTTTCCACGTATTCTACTACTCTTTTTCTCAAGTCCAGACTATAAGCCATTGTTCGGAAGGAATTAATTCTTTTTTCCCGATTTTGCCAGAGCATCAGGCTGTCTCGCAATTATTTGAAATAACTATAACGCTCTTCTATCACTCTAGGGTCGGGGGAGATAGAAACCTTTCGGAAAGATTCGGTCTAGTAGAGAAGTTGTCAACCGGATGAGTGTGAAAAATAGACGACAGAACAATTGAAAGATTTTGGGAGTGAAGAGAACTAATAGCCAAGGCTTAAGAAGATTAAAAGAGTACAGGGGCTGTAGAAATAAACGTAAATTATCGAGGGTACTTTTCCAGCCTTTCTTTTCTCGCCATCTCGGATGTGCTTTCATCTGTTCTTTCGCCTTTTTTGTCGAAGTAGACGGAGGAGAACCGAAGGTTTTTAACTCTTCAGTTTGAAGGCTAACCATTAAATAGACACTCATCACTATTTCCCACCATTTCTCGATACGAGAGAAGTTGGTTACTCGAAAGTCTGCCCAACCTAATTCATTTTTACTTTGTTTTAATCCGTACTCCACCCAATTTCTTAATCCGTATAAATTGCCGACATCTTTATAACTGATTTCGGGCACTCTCGTCATAACGTACCACGTTGAGTTCTTCGGCATCGTCTCCTTATCATCGGTAATTTCCCAATATCTAATCTCTCTTTTCCGACCGAAAATTATCTCCCTGACGTATCGGGTTTCTCTTTCTCCCGTCGAGAAAACTCGCGGGAACTCCCGCCAACGGTTCGCTCTGACTTTCTGCTCCCGCGGTAGCCATACACCGTGATCCGAGCGGATAGCCAATAGATAAGGGAGCTTGTGTCTCTCCAAAATACTAACGAAATTACCGTGGCTTTCCCCGTACTCGCTATCCGCTAATACTAGCTTGATTTTAAATCCGTACTCGATGAGTTTTTCGATTAGTTCCCCGCCGATTTGCGGCTTACTCTTATATTCGTCCCCTTCTTTTAATCTTTCTCTCGGCTTGTAGACCTCGAAGAGAAGGGGGAACGTCATTTCCTGGAAGATACCGTAAGCTGTTACCGCGACGATCCCGTTCTCGATTTTTCCCAAATTCCCGATATACTGTCTTTTCACGTAATCGGTCGCGTTTCCTTTTTTTCGGTCTCCCGTCTCGTCGATGAGCACGATAATTTCTTCCTCGTTAATTATTTTTAGAATTAACGCTAATCTTCTTTTTCTTAGCTCCTCTACCGACCACGGCGATTGACCGATAAAATAATCTAACGGTTGCGAACTTTCTAACCCTACTACTCTCGCTATTGCCGGGAGCGTTTTTCTTTTGATTTCCGAGATTAATCCTAGATGTAAATACTTGAAATATTCAAAACTCCGCACCTCGGGAAATAAGTCCCGATACCATTCACAGTATTCGTCGATGAATTTAGCCGTCGGCACGGCGGGTCGAGGCTTAACCATAGACCACCTCTCGCTTTCAGGGCTTTTTCTTAATTCTAACCTCCCCATAATGATAAAAGAGCGATAAAAGGTACGGAACGGAAAAACTCGACCGCGCGAGAGATCGAATCGAGCGCGAAAAACGAATTTCAGACCGCGCGTGAGCAACGCCCGAACAATAAGCGGGGTCGCCGCTCCCGCGGGTAGTCTCCACCGAACGTTGGGGACACCGAAGTTACAATTGCTTACGGCAATGGCAAAAAGCGATCGCTCCCGACCAAGGAACCGTTCGATCGGCTAATTGTCGGGTCACGGCCTCCCGTACCGCTCCCACCTCCTCGCCCGTCAACCTTTCCCCCAGACGAACCACCAGAGACGGCCGCCCTCCTTCCGTCGTCGAGAACCACCTCGCGACAGTCACGCGATCGATATACAAGTTCACCCGCGTCTGTTCGATCTCGACACGAGCCTCGAAACCCGCTCTCTCCAAGATCTCGCGTAAATCTTCCCCGTCATAATTCACCATCGGATCGTCGGGGTCGTTATAGATAGCTTCCTCGGCCTCACTCCATCGGGCGTGTAACTTTTTCCCGATCTCCGTTGCCCCCACCAGACGGTAGAGCCTTTGAGCGTACCGGGGCAGACTTTCCGCGAGAACGAGAATTCCCGAGTCCACCAGTAAGGGCGGTAAACAACTGGCGATTTCTTCTTTATTCGTTTCCCGCGTCAGAACGTTCCGCCCGATCAGGCGATCGAAACGAACCCCCGGCGCGCGTTCGGATAGGAGTTTCGGTAATTCCTTCGGGCCGCATTCCAACAGGATCGGGCGGGATAATTCCGGCAGGGTTTCCACCTGTTCGAGTAGGGCGGGAGCGAAGCGCTGCTGCAAGCAGTTCGCTTCCGGTCCCTCCCGAACCCGAGCGTAAATACCCCCTTCCGGCACTTGACGGAGTGCCTCCCAAGTTAATACAGCCTTTCTCGTAAAGATGAGGTATAATACTGCGGATAGCTAAATTGAGTG
>NZ_JBAFSM010000099.1:0-5951 GCF_036688125.1 Pannus brasiliensis CCIBt3594
CCTGATTCCTGACTCCTGACTCCTGATTCCTAACTCCTGACTCCTGATTCCTAACTCCTGACTCCTGATTCCTAACTCCTGACTCCTGATTCCTAACTCCCATGTACCGATCGATCCTCATCGCCCTCCTACTCACCACCCCGATCGCGCTGGCACAAACCACATCGAAACCCCGGGGGGAGATCACGATAACCCCTAGCAAAACGGAGAGCGCTACACCCCGGCGATTGAAGATCGAGCTATCGATCGCTAACCCGCAAGACCTCAAGGTGAGGGAAGGCGATCGAGTGGGAAAAGGACAGGTAATCGCCGATCGGGACGGAGATCGAACCCGATTGAACCGAGAACGACGGGAAACCTTACTAACGATCGCCAAGATCGAGCAGACCCCACCCCCGCGGTTAAAAGTCGCGCCCCCGATCCGCGAACTTCCCCCGGCCAATTTCGCCATCGAGGAGGCGACGATCGAGCAGGCGGAACTCAAATTCTCTCAGGCACAACGCAACTATCAGGGCGCGTTAAGCGGCGACCCGTTTATCACGGCGCGGGCTAACGTGGATTTCGCGAAGGCGGGAGTAGAGCAGGCGTATCGGGAAGTAGAGTTACAGCAGAAAAAGATCGACGCTATCGCTCAAATTAAGGGAATCCCGCCCGAAATGCTCGAACACGAGACCGAGAAGCTGAAGGAAGTTCGATCGAACTGGGAACAGAAACAAGCCGAATTCGACTTCCGCGCGGCCGAATACAAACAGGTCGAACAGGGACGGCGGGAATCGATCGAGGGTTTAAAAGCGGCGGTAGACTCGGCCCGATCGGATTTGGAGGTGGCGCAGGCGAAATTAAGGGCCGCGAAGGAAGAGAGAAATCGGGAGGAATATCAATATCAAGTCGCCATCGCCAGGCAGAGCGAGGAAGCGAACCAATCCTCGATCGCCGTCTCCCAGCAGAATCTAGAGCGCGAATTTAAGCTATCCCAGCTAAACGATCGGATATCGGCGATCGATGAGAAACTATCGACGATCGCCCAGGTTCGATCGCCGTTCGCGGGGAGAATTAAACGGATAAAAATCGAGAAACAATCCGACAACACGATTAAAGTTGTTCTCTCCCTAATCCCCGAATAACAACTGTAAACGTTTATAGTCTCTCCCTCATCTCCCCCATCTCCCCCACCTCCCCCATCTCCCCCATCTCCCTCATGAAAAAAATCTGGATCGCCCTATCCATTCTCTCGTTCGCCTTCGGCGCGCCCTTGGCGACCACCACCACCGCAATACCCAAAGCGAGCGCGGGTCCGAGGCTGTGCGAGATCACCGGGATTCACGACGGCGACAGCCTACGGGTCTCCTGCCAGAGTAGAGCCTTACGACTGGCCTGTATCGACGCGCCCGAACTCGATCAACCTTTCGGACAGGAGGCGCGGGACTATCTTGGAGATCTAACGATCGGGAGAGAAGTAGAGGTAATCGATCGGGGTGACGGGGGATTCAATCGCGTCGCCTCGATCGTCTACGTCGATAACGCCAATATCCAAGAGCGGTTACTATCGGCGGGACTCGCTTGGTACTATCCCCAATACGCCTCGAAATGCTCGGATTTTATGGGGCTAAAAAGAGCGGAACAGAGCGCGAGAGAGCGGGGAATAGGTATCTGGAAATCTACCAATCCGATCGCCCCGTGGTTATGGAGGAAAGGGATAAGATGAAAACTTTATTACCATCACTATCGATCGCCCTATTCCCCCTAGCGAGTCTCGCCAATCCCACCCCCACGCCGCCCCCGGTCGAACAGACGATCCCCACGGAACAGGAACCCGTGGAGAGCGAGATCACGGACGCGCCGAAAACCGAGGATAATCCCTTACTCAGACCGGATTTAGATTCGCTAATCGAGAACAAAATCGCCGAGGACGTGTGGACTCAATTAAAGGGTGAACTACCCTGTATCGACTCCTCGGAGAACTGTATCATGCAGTTGCAAGCTTTAGCCCTATCTAAGTCTCCAGTTCTCAAAGAAATGGACGCACGGATCGAGGAAGCCGAAAACCGAATCTCCGAGGCTCGATCGAACAATCTCAAAACCATTAACGTCTCGACTTTCTCCCCATTTTTACAAGTGCTACTAACGGGAACCTTCCCCGGCGCGAAACTCAATAAAACCGCGCCGATCGTCACCAATCCCCTGACGCTGATTTTCGGGAACGTCCTGGGGAACCTCGCCGGGGATTTGCTAGGGGGATTATTCAACTGGCAGGGATTGCAGGGAGGGGGAGACGCGGCGGCCCGATCGATCGCGATCGGAGACCTACAGATTAAGGTCGCGGAACTCCAGAGAAACCGGGCGGAAGCGGCGAATAAACTCCGGGAACTCGTATTAGTAGAAACGTTAAAAATGGAAGAAATCGCGCGAGATTTTCAGATTCAACAGGAGATAGCGCGTAGGGATAGGGCGAGAATGCAGATTATCCTAGTTTCCTACCGATTCGGACAGGGAACCTCGGAAAGTTACCTAGCCGAATTGTCAGCCTACGATCGACAGAAAGCGACGGTATGGCGCGAGTGGTCACGAATGCAATCGCAACTAACGAAAGTCAAAATTCTAGTTGTTGGCGTTCCAGAAAATTAAAGAAAAATTAACAAATTGACGGGAGAGATCGATCGAGTATTCCGTGTTTTCACGGTTGACCGCTAAAAAAAGTGACGTATAGTATCCCGCCGACGACTCTTATCAATCAGGTAGGGACATTATGAGAACCTTAATCGCGGCCGCGGTCGGGGCGATCGGACTATCACTAATCGCGACCGAAGCCAAAAGCCAGACCGTTTTTAAAACCGTCGAGAACGGACGGGATGTGATCTACGCGAGGGGCGTTACCCCGAACACCTCGCTACAGTTGACGACCACGGGAGGGAGCAGGCCGACCGCGCTCCTCGCGAACAGTTGCGGGATTATCCGGGTGACGGCCAACCAAGCCACACCCAACAGTGTCAACATTAACGGGACGGCCCGATCGATCGCTAACGCTGTGTCCTTAACCGGCGCGCCCGTCTGTAACGGTAGTACAGCACCGTGGACGGGTGGAACCTCCAGCGAGCCGAGACGCGACCCCAACGGAAATTACTATTTTTCAGGCTACACCCCCTCGCAGGCCGCCACGGTTTTAGTAGCGGCCAACGGCAACCGCAACGCGACGGCCAACCAGTGCGGCATCGCCAGATTCGCGGAACCCGCGGAGGGAAACCCGTGGGGAAACGATTTCAGTTTCGCGATCAACGGGACGAACTACACGCTAGGAACGATGACCAGTCAAACCTATCCGCCGCTATGCCGGAACGTGGGAAGCTCGACAAGCCCCGTATACCTACGCTATGAAGCCGCACCCTAATTATTAATAGCCATCGATCAATAAAATTTGATCGATGGCTTCTTTTTTTGGAGAAAAATAGATGCGAAAAACTTTAATTTTGCTAGGGATTATCGGATTAGGAAGTAGCCCGATCGCTCGATCGACACCGTTTCAAGGAAACGAAATCTACCGAACCTGTACCTCGAACGACTGCTTCATCGTACTCACGGGAAGCCCGAACACAACGGCGGAAATAATCGGTCCCCGAAAAAGATGGAGCGATACACTGAGAAAAGCGGATAATTGCGGGGTCGGCAGAATTACGCAGATCGAGGGAGACACAACCCTAGAAATCGATGGTAGGGGAACGATTGACTGGAAAAATTTTCCACTAACAAACTCGTACCAATGCGATGGAATGTATCCCTCGGTAGGAAACTCCTACAATCCAGAGAGGAAAACCGTATATGTCACGGGATTAGGATTTCAAGAAGAATATATTACAAGAATAGGAAGACCGTGGATAAGATCTACCGCGATCAATAGATGCGGATTCGGATTGATATCGATGCCAACGGGCGACGGAGATCTAGTTTTCAAGGGACAACAATATCGATACTCACAATTAGCATCTACGGTTCGGCCTCCAGTCTGTCGCGAGGTAAACGGAACCTACAAAACCTATTTCGCCGTTCCGTTAGGACAATAATGAAAATCATGAAAAGTATAAACTTTTACAGTTTCGTGATCTGGCTAACGATGCTAACCCTTCCCGCGATGGCATCGGCACAGACGATCACGAAAACTGTCGAAGGCGGGAAAGATGTAATTTACGCGAGCGGGCTAACACCTGGAAGCTCGATCGACCTCTCGATCGACAGCACCCAACCGAGAGCTTATCTAACCGATTCGTGCGGATTGGTAAGGGTTTCTAAAAACTTAGTCCCACCGACCTCGATAACCGTGAAGGTTAGCAATAGCCCAGCATATTCGTTAAATCTTGCCGATCTCCCGGTAGTGCAAAATCCAGCTTGCACGAGTGCCGGCTCACCTTACGACGGGGCTTTCACGGATGCGGAAGGAAACTTTTACCACTTCCAGAATCCGATCGCCAATGTCCCCTATACAATTTACGTGCGATCGAATACGAGACGAAGGGCGACAGTCAATCAGTGCGGTTTCGCGAGATTCACGGAAAGCGCGACAACGCCCTGGGAAAATAACTTAAATTTCTCGATCGGAACGAATAATTACAACCTTTCAAATATCCCGCTTAAAAACTATCCCCCTATCTGTCGGAACGTCGGCACGAGCCAAAGCCCGACATTCGTTCTCTATCTCCCCGCGAATTAAGCCGATGAAAGTGAATAGATTCCTGTTATTAGCCCCAATTTTGCTAGGGGTTTTCTTCATCGGGTTAAGGTCAAATTCAAAAACGAATATTCCCGAAACAACGGTATCGATCGAATCCTGTCACGACGGCGATACCTGCCGGAGTACAACGGGAGAAAGAATTCGATTCGCGTGTATCGACGCGCCGGAACTCAAGCAGGCATACGGGGAAGCCTCGCGGGACTACCTTCGATCGATCCTCAAAAACCAACCAGTAAGGATCGATCGAATGAACGTCGATCGCTACGGCAGAACGATCGCGATCCTCTACATCCCGGATGGTAAGGAATGGCGAGCGGTGCAATGGCTCCAAACACGGGCGGGAACGGTTTGGGCATTCGATCGATTTAAAAAAGACTGTCCGATCTGGAACTCGATCGAGCGGAAGGCGAACGAGGCTCGATCGAAGCGGATCGGGTTATTTTCGGATGGACAAGCGATCGAACCGTGGGAGTGGAGGAAACGGAACCGATGAAATTACCGAAAACACCACCATTAGAAACGGGATTAGTAATTCTATCGATCGCCGTAACGATCGCCTATTTTGTCTTTTTTCTTAATTATTTAAAAGTGGTCGATAGAGTGAATAAGGCAAGCTGTAACGGCGTGAAGGTGGAGAAATGCGATCGATAGTTCATCGTCGATCGCTAAAGGAAAATCTACGGTAAAACCTGCCTGAGCTTGGCGATAGCTTCCAGAGAAAATCGGGTAAACTACGGTTATTCAGGAAGTAGCGGGAGTTCGATCGATGAAGTTGAGCGATAGGATCGACACGATAACGATTCGGGTGACGCGGAAGAATCTAGCGTTCGGTGCGCTCGTCGTACTCATTTACTCGCTGGGATTAATCGCGATTTACGAGCTTTTTTACAGGGTAGAGGTACGGGGGAAAATCAATCCGGACGGCTCGATCGAGTACCGGTTGAAATAATTTTGCTAGGGGTTAAGCCCTCCCCATCTCCCAACTTACTCAACTGAAAACGTTTATAGTTAGGGTTCGATCGAAGGAAAGCGAGCGATCGAAAGGAAAATCCGAAACATTGCTAGGGGCTAAAGCTCATGCCTCCTGACTCCTGACTCCTGACTCCTGATTTCTCGCATCAGAGTGGGACGAGGCTAAAATTTTGTAGTCTCCAGACAACACTTACAGCCTTTCTCAGATACATGAGGTACGTTCTCGCGGTTGGAATCTTTTAGCGGTAAGGGTTGGTAT
>NZ_JBAFSM010000100.1:0-5754 GCF_036688125.1 Pannus brasiliensis CCIBt3594
GAGGACGAACAAGCGGGGCAATTAGGCATGGCGGAAAGAGACGTGGGTTTCGGCGGCTATTCTATCATCATTATTTCTTGAGGGCTACCGGGAACGGGAAAGAACCCGCCAATTCAGATTTGAATTGGCGTTTTATTCACGACTATAATCCAGAAATACTATTAAAATGACATTTTTATCACTACATAAAAAACACTACCCGTGGACGATTTTCCAGGAGGCTCTTTCCCCTTCCGTCGAGAGCTTCGCACCCCGATCGCTACAGGGCGTGTCCGGTTCGGTCGGGAGAAGATACTATACAGACAATCCGGACACCAACGAAGAAGCCCCCCCGTCATCCCCCCTGGAAAAGTGAAAAACCCCCCCGTTCCGTCCGGATCGATCGCCCGCTCGCGGTCATTGTCCCGAGAAGCCCGACGAAAACCCCGTCCCGACCTCGAAAAGGGGCGAACGAAAGTAGCCCGACGCGGGGAAAAGGTGAAGATTGTCCCCTCTACCCCGTTCGACGGACAGTAGAAATCACCGAGAACCCGTTCCCCGTCGAGGGGCGTTCGTTTTCCCGTGTTCTAGAGAGAAGATTCCAATTACCCGGGGTTGAAAAATTTCCTCAACCCGTCAGCCAGCGGAAGCCTTCGGGAGCGATATCCCGAATCCAATCTCTCGCGCGGGCGCTCAAAGCGTTCCAGATCGAAAGCCCGACTTTGTTCGCGCCCTCGAACCCCGCGACGATCGCGTCCATCACGTCGCGGGTTAACTCCACCGGTTCCCCGACCGCGGTTTCCAGCATCTGCCGCGCGTCTTCCACGCTGTCGGCCAACTCGCTCGGAACGGGTTCGGGAGCGATCGAGACCGGAGGAGCGATCGAAGTCTCGGCCGGCGTCGCGTCGCGTTCCCGCCACCGGGCGAAAATCTCGCCCCGTCCGTCGGGATCGAGGGAAATTAGCCGGTAGTAGCGCTGTCGTTCGTCCCGGCTCCCGAGACGACCGATACACTTCATCTTCAACCCGAGACGATCGAGGAAAGCGCCTAACAGTTTCACCGCGCTACCTTCCTCGCTAACCGTTATCCCGAATACCGAGCGGATCTGGAAACGATAGGGTAGCAACCGTTCCCGTAGTTCTTCCAGGTCGCTCTCCGAGCGCTCGACGTTCGGATCGAGGTAACGCGTCAGATCCAACAACTCGAAAGCCCGCACCCACGAGGTCAGCAGGGTTCGATTAACGTCGGGCTTGAAGACGATCCCCCCGCACTCCTCGGCCAGACGATTCAGGCTACGGGTATCGCGCTCGGTTAGAAACTCCCGCCCGGTCGTCAGATAGTAGTGAAGGCGGATTTTAAAGTACCAACCGTCGTCGTCCAACCCGACGAGACCCGCGGTGATATCTTCGGTTAGATACCGCCGGCACAATTCCCCCTTCCGTTTCCCGAGTCTTTCGGTGGCGGTCAATCCCCGTTTCTCGACCAGTTCCCGAAATCGTTCGTCGTCCGGGTTCGGGGCCGCGACGATCGCCTCCACCTGCCGCCGGTAGTTCTCGTCCTTGTTTCGATCGAGTCGTTCCCGGATCTCCTCCCCTCTCCCGGTCGGTTCGACGGGAACGATCTCGTACCCCTCGGCCTCCAGCTTCTCCAACAGCGCGGCCCGGTAGCGAACGGCCTCCGCGTTGACCTTGAGCGCGTACTCGCTCCAAGCGTGTAACGACTCCGGACGGGTCGTGTCATCGGCGACGATCGAATCGAAAAAGCTCAATTGCCCCGCGAGAGACCGATAGCTCTCGTGTTCGCTCTTGAGCAACGAGCGGACGTTGGTGGAACCGTTGCCGATCCGGAGCGGGCTATAGGAGCGCGCCCACAGGTAACGCGGGATATCCGCCCGAATCCGTTCGAGAGACTGACACACGGCGTTAACGGTCTGCACCCCGGAGGCGATGCCCCAAACACTATTGAAGAGATCGCCCGTGATACTTACGCCGGTCTCGATCGTCGGACTGGCCAGGACGATCGGGTAGTTCGCCAGAATCCGGCCCAGATCCTCCATCGCGGCGGCGGCGGGATGATCCGGCTCGCTCACCGTGTCCCGATCGATCCTCAACAGGGGTCGATCGGGAAACCGCTCTTTCAAGAAAATTTCCAGATTCGCGGTCGAGAACCGGTATTTCATCTCCCGCGCGGCGGTGCAGACGAAAACCCTTTCCCCCCGCTCGATCGCCTCGACCAAAGCGGCGAGGAGTTCCGAAGCGTCGTTCCCGTCGAAACTGTAGAGCTTCCGTTTCCCCTGGACGGGAACGTGAACGTTCTGAACGATCCAGGGATCGACCGGGAAACCGATCAGCCGTTTCAAGTAATCGATCGACACCCGCGAGAGATCCGCGTCGGCGATGCAGAGTCGTCCCCCGGTGGACAGGGCGGTTCGGAGTAATCCCTGCAACGAGGCGAGGATGTTGACCCGCTGGAAACGGCAGGTAGAGGAACTTAAGGAATGCCAGAGTACCTGTTCCACCTCGTCGATAATCACGAACGCGCCCTCCCAAGCGCTCGCGTCGAACGCGGGGGTAGCCCCCGGATGCAGGGAGTCGATACACAACGCGTAACCGAGAAGGGTTCCCAACTCGTCGTTCAGTGCCTCCAATCGGTAGTTGATCCCGAAACGGTTCGATAGCTCGGTCATGAGCCGGACCCGATGCCCGATCACGAGGACGGGTCGCCCGGCGGCCAGGGCTTTACCGACGAGAGCGGCCATCAATTCGGTTTTTCCCGTCCCCTTCGCGGACTTGAGAGCGATAAAGGGCGCGTCGTCCGGGATCTCCACGTCGAGGTAACGCCGGTCCACGGTGAGATTCACCCGATCGCCGAGATCGAAAAGCTCCCGCAGTCGGTAAGCCTCCAACGATTGACGGGCGAGATAGATCGTCTCGTAGGCGGAACGTCCCCGAGCGGCGATCAGGTCGTCAACGCCCTTTTCCGGATGGGTCCAGCGGACGACGGTAACGGTTCCCCCCGCCCTCGCGAGAAGGTGGCCGGTCTTCCCGATCGCCTCTCGTACCGCTTCCGCGGTCGCGGGCCGTCCCTCCCGGTCGAAACAGAAAGTGTACTCCCTCGGCACCGCGGTAAAAACTTCCAGAGCGGGGATCGGGTAGGATTCCCCGACCGGATTGCCGTCCCCGTCCTTCGGTGTCCGAATCCCGTTCCAGATCCCCGGTAAAGCGATCGCCGCGTACCCCGCGCTCATTAAAGCCCCCGCTTTTTTCGCCCCCTCGGTAATCGTCAGGGGGAGAGCGATCGTTACCGCCCACGGCCAGAAACCGGGATCGGCCCCCTGTAAAAAGTCCCCGATCCCCGGAGGGTCGAGAGCGGGTTGAAGTTTTTGGAGATAGCGATCAATCCCGGTCCGTTTCCCCCCGACGACGATCTCGCGGAGGCGATCGAACTCGCGCCGTTCCTCGACGGACAGGGCTTCGGAATAGCGATCGAGGTAGTCATCGATCGCCGCCGTGAAGCGATCGAGCCAGGAGCGGTAGATGTCCGATCCCGAACGACGAACGATCCTCGCGACGATCTCGCGGGTGGGAACGAGGAAAAACGCTTCGGTGGGGACTTTCGGCGGGTGTTCGTACTTGATCGGCTTGCGCTTCTCTAGATCGACGCGGGGGGTATCGGGTTTGAAACAACCCCAGAGAGAAGCTTCTCTGGTGACGGGATCGATCGTGCCGCACCACCAACCGCCGTTCTCGATATGCGCGTACCGCTTGAGGATGCCATCGCTCACGCGTCCCCCGTTCCGTCGCGGTAAGGAGTCCGCGTAGAGGAGGTAATCGAAAGGCGCGAACCCGTCGAGCGAGATCAGGTTTAAACGGATCAGTCCGGGGTCGATGGCGCTGTCTAACCACTCGCGGTAGTGAGCGTCATTTATCCGGGGAAAGGGGGAGACGGTTAGAGGCGGTTCGGGGGAGAAGGTCGCTGGGGCGGGGTTTCGCGGGGTCATGATTCACCCCCTCGCGGAGCGAACGTTAACCGAGCGTTCGTCCGGGGTGGGAAGATGTGGACGATCTTCTCGGTAATAGCGGGTTCCGCCGCTCGCGGATTTTTCGGAAGTGGTAGCCGTTCCCGAGCCGGACCGCGGAAATAACGCTCGCGAGCCGGAATAGCTCTCGTTCCCCCGCGCGGGTGGCGGGAGCCGTCAGGGTATCGAGTTTCGTGCATGGCGATTTCCTCTAGGTATTCGCCAGTCTCGCGGGTCGGTTCGGTGATCCTACCGCCCGTTCCTTTTTCCCGGTCGTTGATAATGGAAGTGATGTTTGTATGTTGGCCGAGTGGCCCCCGTCGAGGCGGACATCGCTTGAGAGATATCAACCGAGGATGGAAATCCGATCGGGAAAATAAGATCGGGCGAGTTGTCACCATCGAACCGAGGCGCGACCGGCTTTTTCTTCTTTGACAGAACCGGATAATTCACCTCCCCCCCGTCCCGAATCGGCATCGGGTCCGAGGGGTCGGTTCAGGGTGACTCGGACCGGACCGAGAGAGCGATCGGCCGCTCCGTCCCCCCCTCTACGAGAGAGAGAGGAGGACTATCGGGCGATCGGTAGAACGCTCGCCCGCCTACAAGAGCGGTAGGGCGCTCGCCCCGTCGGTCGCGGGGGATCTTTGAAAGAGAAAATAGCATTCGTCTCTCCTGCTGAAACGTCTAGGAGAGCGGGAGGATGTAGGGGACGGGGTTTCCGTCAAAATTCCTTGTTATCGGACGGAACCGAAAATTTTGACAATACTTACCTGTTTCGCGCTTTATGCTATACTGATAGCAAGCGAGAAAAAGCTACCGCCGAACACTGCTCCGGCAGTCCAGGCAATGGAAAACCCTAAATATACATCCGCGCCTCCTGTGTTTTTGATAGGGAGGGATACACCGTGGAAGCCCCCGAGGGAAGCACCGTCTCTAAGATAGCCAGTCTGTGGACGGTGTTTCGGCATTTCGGGGGTTTCGTTGTGGCGATCGCTCCGTTACGCATACGAGTAGATAGTCTCCTTCTTTTTCAAGAATCGGGATCTGTCTTCCAGTTTACCGCTTATCCCGGCCCACGCGACAGCGAACCGGATTTTCGGCGCGGGAAAACCGGGAAATTTCCGAAAATCGGCGATCTTTGAAAAATTCGCTCCCGAAGGACGGTCTGGCGCGGGTTGAAACTAGTTCTCGCGATGAGGGGGAGAGAACGCTCGGTTCGAGAGGTAGCCCGAAGTAAAAATGTGTCGGAGTAATCAGTCACGAGGCTTTTTAGTTATAAGAATATTATACGGTATTGTCGCGATATTACCGCTGTTCTATCGCTCTAGGGTCGGGAGAGATAGAAATCTCGGGGAAAGATCTGGTCTAACAGGGAAGTTGTCAACCGGACGAGCGTGAAAAATGGACGACAGAACAATCGAAGGATATGCGGTGTAAAAAGCACCGCTGACCAAGGTTTAAGAAGATTAAAATAGTAGAGAGGTTGTAGGAATAAGCGTAAATTATTGAGGGTACTCTTCCCACTTTTCGTTTCTCGCCACTCTGGATGTTTCTTCATCTGTTCTTTCGCCTTTTCCGATCGGACAATTTTTTCCCAAAGGAACGGACTTGAAAATCGTCAAACCGGAGGAAGTTCAAAAAGTGGTCAACTTAAGTAACAATCGCCATCGAAAATGTCTTGCCTATCGAACCCCATTCGGGGTACAGCCTTTCTCAGATAGATGAGGTACAGTAGCAACAGTGTGCGAACCAATTAC
>NZ_JBAFSM010000101.1:0-5638 GCF_036688125.1 Pannus brasiliensis CCIBt3594
CCGAACTTGCCTTAACCGGCACGGGGTCTTGCTATTCATGCAGGAGGTCTAATGAGCCTCGACCTTCCCAGTTTTTATCTTTACTTTATAAATACCCTCTAAAAACGATCCCGAGAACTAATACGACAAAAACGAGATTGATCGGTCGAGCGAACAGGCGAGTTTTCGGCATAAATTACGCGAGAAATAGAATACGATAGGATTCGCTTTCGATCAGAATATAAATACCGAGAACGATATACACCCAAGGAATCAATTTATGTCCGTAATTGGCTAATAATTTAGCGATTTTGGGGTGAGTTGTCAAGGAATAGGCGAGCGCGCACCAAATCCCGATCATGATATAAAAAATCCCCACGATGATCGAAACATCGATCGGGGGATTGTTGGCGAAGAGGGAAACGTAAATCCCGATATTATCGCCCCCGTTCGCCACCGTTACCGCGGCCACATGATAGGTGCGCGGGGGAATCCGGGAGAAAAAAGAACGCCATCTCGATCGACTTTCCGCGGGGGTGAGATCGATCGATACCTCTTGAATTTCGTCTTCCGAGGGATCGAGGGCTTGTTTCACACCGATCGCCAGGGGGACGAACCCCAATAACCCGATCCATTCTTTGGAAATAAACAGACCGAAAATTAGTCCGATCGAACTCGCCAGCAAGATCAGGGTAAAACCGAGATATTGCCCGAAAACGATCTGCTGCGGTCGGAAGCTCGCGTTAACCCGCGAGAAAAATAGCATTAGCACGATAAGGTCATCGAGGTTCGTGGCCGCGAAACTCGTCACCCCGGCGATCAACAGCGCAAATAACCAATTCATCGGCGCGATATACAAAGAATCTCTTTATACAAAGAATCTCTTTCATCTTAAATCTCGTAGTGCCAGATCTCTTCCTCTCTTAGAAGAAGTCGGTGGACGGGGAGGCGCTCGATCGAACCCTGTTGTTCGAGACTATTGAGCGCGCGGGTGATCGTCACTCTCGTCGTTCCCAGCAGGTCGGCCAGCTCTTGATGGGTAAGACGCACATCGATCAACTGTCCGGTCGTGGTTTGTTTCCCGAATTGATCGGCCAGCCAGCCCAAAAGTTTTAACAGCATCGTATCGGTACGCTTGTGGCTCCGGATGACCGTTAATTCTTGGCTTTGTTGCAGGTGTTCCGAGAGGATACCCGCTAGTTGGTGGCTATCGACGACGGGAAGCGAGATCGCCTGTACGGGAGTCAGGCACTCGATTTGATAGGGATCGATCTTGTCGAGGGTTTTACCCACGAAGTTGCCGGGCCCCCACAGACCGAGAACGATCGGGGTTCCGTCTTCCAACCAGCTAGAGGTTCTCACGACCCCGCTCTCGATTCTCCAGAAATTCTGATTTCTCAGGGGCAGGATCGATCGGTTATCGAAATGCCAGCAATGCGAGGTGGGGGGATGATAGGCGATGGTCATGTTGATAAACCCGTTAAAAGTAAAGGAGCGAACGAGATGCCCGCACCGTGAAGGAAATCCTCGATAACGGTGTCGGTGAGCGCTCTCGCGGTATTCGACGATTCTCTCGAACCGGTCTGTCAGCTCTCGCTCTCTCGCTCCAAACATCGCGCGCGCTCGAAAAGCGATCGGATCGTCTCCGCTTGCCAATCCCGTCGCGCGTCGTCGGGGCGATCGCCCTCCCGTGAGGTACGGGGTTCGATAACCCGTCCCGGAACCCCGATCGCGGTTCGATTCGCGGGGACATCCCGTAAAACCACCGACCCGGCCCCGATATAAACGTCCTCGCCGATCGAAATATTTCCCAATACCTTCGCCCCCGGGCCGATCGAGGTTCGATCGCCGATCGACGGATGGCGTTTGCCGGTCTCTTGACCCGTCCCTCCCGGGGTGACCCCCTCGTGGATCGTGACGTTTTCCGCGACGATCGCCGTTTCCCCGATGACCACCCCCATCCCGTGAACGATCCGCACCCCGCGGCCGATTTTCGCCCCCGGATGGATCTCGATTCCCGTCAGAAAACGGTTGACCCGCGATAGCAAGCGGGGCAAGAGAGGGAGACGGGCTAGATACAGGGTGCGGGCGAGACGGTGCGGGGCGATCGCCTGTCTTCCGGGAGACAATAACGCTTCCTCGAAGCGATCGGCCGGGGTAAGGGAGCGGGTGGTCATGAGTTACAACCTCGGTTCGTTGTATACGTCTTTTCTAGAATACTACGTTAAGTATATCGGAAATTAGAATTTTCAAAAAAAGAATCGATCGGGAATTCGGGAGTAAACTCGCTCGCCCCGATCGCCCGTCTTCGGTAGTCAATCGCCAATTTAGTCAGCCACCGACGGAATGCCGTCGTTTTTCCGAACCTCTACCGACAATTTCACCCCGAAATCGATGGTGCGAATTCAAGCGATAGGGAGTCCATCGGCAATAATCAACAATCTTTCTCACCTTGGCTACTTTTAGGATTTTTTGCCTAAAAACGGACAGAATCGAGATCGATCGCGAGTCTAATACTAAATTTCTTTATCCCTAGCCCTGATACGGGTGGGGGAAAAGGGGAAGGAAAAAAGGGAAAGGCTTATCCGCCCACCTTTTCCCTTTCCCCGTTACCGGGGAGGTCTGTCTCGTTTTTTGAACAATGGTCTAACGCTCTCCCCGCGTCCCTTTTCCGCTCCCGCTCGGTAGGGTCAACACGGGAAAAATTATATCCTCGAATGCTTATTTATTACGGGTTTACCATTGTAAAACATTACAAATTTGGACATTTTTCACGCTCGTGTCTAAATTTGTTTCTAATTTTTTTAGACAAAATTATCTAAATTTTTCGCCAATAAAAACACTTGACGCTACCTAAAAAAGAATGATAAATTTGACTGAAAAATAAGAAGGTTGTCTAGGTAGATAGATAGTTCGGTAATTTTCGATCGCTCGTATCTTTATTGTCTCGAACGGGCGGGGTGATTTTTTTGCCTCGAAATTTTCGATCGCTCGTATCTTTATTGTCTCGAACGGGCGAGGTGATTCTTTGCCCCGATCGATCTAGAGATCGGTCGATCGAGGGAGAGTTTACCCCGAAGAGATCAAAGAACAAGGACGGTAACGATAGTCAATTTTTTCCGATCGCTCTTGAAAACGTATGAACAGTTCTCGATTTAGCGAAAAAAATGTAGTGATTTCAGGCTGTAAAGAGACCGCTTTTGTCGGTCGTTCGGATGATGGATATATCCAGAAAATCGAGATCGATATCAATCTCCTTCCCGTTCACCGAAACCCTTGCGATCGGGGAACGAACCCCGAGTATTTCCCTTCGAGGAAATACTTTTTTCAGCGACGGCTAGAGAGAGAGAGCCAAGAGGTTAACGATACCCTGCCCGGATTACCACTAACTTTAGAAATGCCTTCCCGATCGCTCGCCTTGACCTAAGTTCGTCTAGCGGTAATCTCCCGTCTTTCCCTCGGATCTCTCGAAAATCCGTCGATCTCGCGCTCGCTAAACTTAGCGCGTGATGTTTATCGTGTCCGTTTGATCCTCTCGCGATTCTGAAAATGTTTTCGATAAATTTTTCCCGATCTGTCATTACGAGGTGAATCTCTCTATGTATCCAGCACGTTTGAATCCAAAGCGAAAATTTTTGAAAAATAATCGAGGCTTCGCGTTAACGCTCGCGCTAATGTTCGGGGTAATCTTCACCGGTTTGGCGCTCGCGATGATCGCTCGATCGAGAGCCGAACAATCACAATCCGTCATCCGAAGATCTACGGCGAGAGGGTTAGGAATCGCCGAAGTAGCGCTCGCGCGGGTGCAAGATCTGCTCGATAATAATCGGCTACTCGCGATCTATAGTATGTCCTATTGGGCGAGTCTCGATCCGACGGCAACGACCGATTCCGCGAAAACCGCCTTTCAACTCGAATTAGAGACCCGGATCGATCAAGAATTGAAAGATATATGCGGGTCTACCCTGAGCTACTCCGAGCGGGCCACCATTATCCGAAGCCGATTAAGTACGATTAAATCGATCGGTTCGTCCGAATGGCAAACCTTACCCGACGGACAGGGATCGTATCGTCTCGTCGCCTATTATTATCCCGGAACGCCGGGGGTCATCACCGCGCGCCGAGAGAGTTTTCTAGTCGTGGAAGGAAGAACGGATCGGGACAACGCCGAATCCACGAGTCGCGTCGAGGTGAATCTACCCATTATCCCCCAACCGAACGATAGTTTATTTACCGGTACACAGATACCGGGCTTATGGCTGGATAGGGGAGCGACTAACGACGGGAACCAATCAATCTCGACGGACGGTAGTTACACCGGTGGGGCGAGTTTCAACTCTAGTGTGGCGATGAGCGATCGATGCTCTTATACCCCCACTCAACAGGCCGCTATCGCCAACTTCGTCACCAGCGATCGGATCGCCCCCGTGTCGGGAACGGCCGGTCACACGGCGAGATTCGTTCGGGAAGGGTTCCCGGACTTGCCCCCGATCCCGACGGGTCTGCCCGCGGCGCAAACGAATTTAGCGCTGACGAATTCCGAAACTTTCCCCCGAAGCGGGGATGTCGCGACGGCGAAAACCACGATGGGCGGTCAGTCGGTTTCCGTGTACGAGTATATTGTCGATCGCGTCAACTTGACCGGTAATAACACGATCGCGATTACCCCCGGCCAGCGAGTGATTTTTTACCTGCGCGGGAATATCGGCGGCACCGGGAGCGCGGGTATCCGGCACGATTGTTCCACCGCGCCGGCCGGGACGAACTGCACGCCGACAAACTTCCAGATTTTCGCCTATAACACCGTTAACTCGACCAGTCCCGAGATCTGTTTACGGGGAACCCCGCGACTCGATGCCTTTATCTTCGCCCCCGCCTACGCGATCGGCAAAACGGGACTCGGGGATTTTTACGGTAGTATCTGGGGGGACTCTTGGGGGAAAATCAGTAACTGCGGCTCTCGGAATCCCTCTATCTCGATTATCCAACAGGGGGACTGGACAAATTTATACAACAATTTCCGACCCTTGCCCCGCTTACCGCGAATCGATTCTATAACCACTTGGAACCAGGCGGCCACCGATAGCACGCCGGTTATCCCGCCGGGGACGGTATTGACCCCACCCTGAGCGCGTCCCAATACTTCTCGGAGTGCGATTCGTTGGTAACCGAATAGAGGCAGTCCTCGAACAAGTTACCCAAGGTGAAATCCTAGAGTAGCCTTGAACTCTCGATCTGATGCGGGTGAAAGTCCCGCCTACTAGACTCGGGTATGACTCCCTATCTGTCCACGATGACCCGACTCGGAATTCGGGAGGTCGAAGCTGGAAGCAGGGCGCGATCAGACCGGGGCTATGCCCGGACACTGGCGCTAAAGGGGAGTTCCCACGGTGAAACAGAGCCTAAGAAAGCAACCTAAGCTTTAGGGGCGACAAGGCGGCTGAAAGCCTTGCCCAATGAGGAACACAAGGGTGTAAGATCGAAAAAGATAGGTCGTCATTCTCAACAAACCTATCTTATTGAAAACATAAAAAATATGCTCCCATTATATCAAACTTACCTGTCCCGTCACCTAACCCGTGCGGAATTATTACTGTTAGTGGGACTTACAGCCTTTTTCATTTAGATGAGGTACAATAACAACAGTGAGCGAACCAAT
>NZ_JBAFSM010000102.1:0-5631 GCF_036688125.1 Pannus brasiliensis CCIBt3594
GTATCATGTTACGTCGGTTAGCTTCCTAAAGATTTACTTTATAAATAGTCTCTAAAGAAATCGGTCGATCGCTCTCGAAACGGCGATCGGGATTCGTGGTTAGTTGTCTAAATACTCGGAGCGTCGCCCTCGAAACGGCGATCGATACTCGGCTCTCTTTCTTCTCTCTGGTTTTCCTATTGTATCCGAACGAAGGTTTTTTGTATCAAATTTTACAGGATTCTTTTTTAAGAGACCTCTCGCGGAAGTGAGAATCGAAAGCCAATTTTAACTATAAATTTAAGATTTTAAGAATATTTGACGAAAAATGAACATCTCATGCCCTTATGATCTCTTTAATCCTCCTTTCTCATCCTGACTCCTGACTCCTGACTCCTGACTCCCGCCCCAACGAGAGATTTTTGATTTTTGCAAGAGTCCTAAGATTTGTTTCGAGAAAAGCGGGAGAAAAAATCCCCCGACGATCGCCGGGGGACGTGTACACGGGAAAAAATTGACAATAGAGCGGTCATTCGGGAATCCAATAACCGGGAAAGCCGATAGCGAAAAGCCTTCCCCCGAGATCACGCGCCCTCTAACAGTCGATCGATATCCAACAGAAACACCGTCATCGAGGCATCGGCCCGATCGATCACCGTGACGTGGGAGGCGATCGATAGAGTGTCCGATCGACGGTAGGATTCCGGCAGAACCCGCAGTCGCGAGAGAGTGATATCGAGTAAGGTCGGGGTTTCCGCGACCCAGATACCGATCGTCTCCCCGGTCGCGTTCTTGGCGAGGATTAAATAGCCCTGTCGGTCGGGAGCGCTCGATCGCTCGGTTTTAAAAAGCTTTCGATACAGATCGACGACCGTGATCTCGGTATTCTCGACGTGAACGATCCCGAAAGAACTCAACCCGCTCCCGTAAACGGGGAGATGCCGGATCACTTTCCGCACGCTCTCGACCGGTAACGCGAGTTGTAAATTACCGACCGCGAACTGTAGGAGTTTGATCGCCCGATCGTTCTGAACGACTTGTAAGGGGTTTTGATAATTGGTGGTCGGATTACTCATGCTAACTCCAGAAAGAACGCGAGGGATCGATCGCCTAATTCAACAGTGCCGGACTCGCGACGAGATCGCGTACCGCGAGTAAGAACTGTTGCTCGATGTAGGGCTTGGTGAAATAGGCGTTCGCGCCGAGGTGCGTCGCGAGTTGACGGTGTTTATCGCTTCCGCGCGAGGTCAGCATGGCGACGGGAATTTTCAGGAGATCGTCGGATTTGCGCCGTTGTCCCAAGAACTCGAAACCGTTCATATTGGGCATTTCCACGTCGCAGACGATCAGTTGTACGTCGCGGGTCCGCTCCAACTGTTCCAGCGCCTCGCGGCCATCGCGCGCTTGTAGCACCCGATATCCCGCCTTCTGTAACGTGATCGCGAGAGTGCGTCGCAGGGCCGCCGAATCGTCCACGATCAGGATCGTCGGGATCGAGGGAGCGGGCGCGGTCTCGATCGGTCGGGTGGGAATCACGCGAGAAACGCTCGGCGCGGTGATTTCTTCCTGATATTCCAGGAGAATGATGGCGTTAACCACGGGAATCAGCGTACCGTCGCCGAGAATCGTACAACCGTAGGTGTAGGGGGGAGCGACGATCGCGTTCCCGAAGGGTTTGATCACTAATTCCTGTTCCGTCACCAGTCGATCGACCTCTAGCGCGATCATCTGTTGTCCCCGACGCAGGAACAGCAGGGGAAAACCCCAATCTTCCGGGGAGGGAACGGTCGCGATCAGGGACTTACGGGCGAAGGTTTCCGGGAGGGGACAACGGTACTCTAGAAGGCTGACGAGACGGTAAATCGGCACCAATCGATCGCCGAAATAGACGAAACGTTGCTCGCCCGATCGCTTGATCTGGTCTTCCCGCGGGATGAGGATTTCCTCGATCGCGTCCGAGGGGAGAGCGATGGAGGTCGATCGGGATCGATCGCCGTCGGCGTAGAGCGTGCAGACGAGCAGTTTCGCGATCGTCAGGGTTAACGGTAAACGGAGGCTAAAAATCGTTCCCTTTCCGGGCATCGACGTGACCGAAACCGTCCCCTTGAGCGCCCGTACCTGATCGCGCACCACGTCCAGACCGACCCCGCGGCCGGATAACTCGCTCACCGTTTCCGCGGTCGAGAATCCCGGCTCGAAGATCAGTTCGGCTAATCGGTCTCGCGGTAGTAAGGCTAACTGTTCCTCGGTCATCAGTTCCGAGGCGATCGCCTTCTCGCGAATTCTCTCGAAATTCAATCCCCGGCCATCATCTTTAATCTCGATAATGGTTTGGTTGCCCTGATGGTAGGCGCGGATCTCGATCTGTCCTTCCGCCGGTTTTCCTTTTTCCCGTCTCGCGTCCGGCGTTTCGATCCCGTGATCGAAAGCGTTTCGCAGAAGGTGCAGGAGCGGATCGTAGAGTTTTTCCAGGGCGGCCTTATCGACGAGAACCCCGGTTCCCGTTAGTTTCAAGCGGACGGTTTTGTGATAGCTGTTCGAGAGATCCCGCAGGACGCGGGGGAAACGATTCAACACTTCCCCTAATGGCAACATTCTCGCCCACATCAACTCGTCCCGGAGGTTGGTGAGCATTTGCCGTTGGGTTTCCAGGGTTTGGTTCGATCCCCGCGCGAATAGGACGATATCATCGACGGATTCGCCTAACTGCATCATCTGTTCTAGCAGTTCCTGTAATTGCGAGTGCAAGTGACCGTACCGATCCATCTCCAGGGTATCGAAGCGGATATCGGTGTCGCTCTCGTCGGTGGTCGTGTCCCGATGGCCCGTCGGTAGACCGGTTAATAACGAATCCCCGGCGAGCAACATCCGATCGGCCAGTTCCCGGATACCGTTGGTGATGCCCTCGAAACGGGCGAATCGATCGAGTAATTCCTTGACCGCCGCCTGTAATTGCTCGTTTTGGAGCGATAAGCTATTCCGGTTGATCGATAGCTCGCCCACGAGGTTACTCATCCGCTCTAATCGGTTGAAATCGACCCGCACCGTCAGGGAAGAACCGGAAGAACCCGCGGTCGTCTTAGCGCTCTCTTTCTCGTCGCGGGCCTTCGGTTTCGCTTCGACGGGCGCGTCATCCAGATCGCTCTTGACAGAATTTACAATTTGTGGTAATAAATCCGCGAGAGGCAGGCGATCGAAATCCCGGCCGATTTCCGTTGCGGCCTGTTCGATACTGGCCTCGATCTCGGCCCGCGGGCCGTCGTCGATCGCGGGAATCTCGACGGAACCGAAAACCTCTTCGAGGGATTCGGCGGCGATAAACTCCTCTTCCCGCCGGATTTCGGGGATCGACACGTTTTCGAGCGGGGAAATTGCCAAGGAACCGAAAATCTCTTCGATCGCCCGGTCCGCGCTCGCGGTGTCGGGTTCCGGCGGCAGGGCGAACACGTCTTCGAGGGACGGGATCGCGAAGTCACCGCTCTCCTCGGGTTCGAGCGACGGTGGGGCGATCGCCTCTCCCTCGGTCGCGGGAGAAAGATCGATCTCCGAGGGATCGTCAACGAACAGATCGAAAAGGGAGGGGATCGGATCGTCCTCGGTTCCCCATTGAATCATTTCCTCGTCCGGGAAAACGTTCGATCGATCTTCCGCGATCGGCGCTTCGGCGAGAGCGAAAACGTCCTCTAGCGCGGGTACTTCGGAAATCGGCGCTTCGGCGAGAGCGAAAACGTCCTCTAGCGCGGGTACTTCGGAAATCGGCGATTCGGCGAGAGCGAAAACGTCCTCTAGCGGGGGGCTTGTCGTTAGATCCGCGCCTTGAGGGGAGGGGAAAGCGAGAATCGAGAGTTCTGCCGAGGGGGTTCCTCCCGCGGTTCTATCCCCGGCTAAGACCCGTTCTCTAGCCTGTTGGAAATCTTTTCGGGCGATCGAGGCGATTTCCCGGAGTTGTTCGGGATGGTATTCGATCGCCCGGCGGGTTGTGGCGCAAATTTCCCCGAATCCGGGAAGGTTGAGCATTTGCGCGAAGGCATCGAACATTTCTAGGGTCGCTTGCAGGGTAGCGGCGATTTCCTCGGTTCGATCGCCGGCGAGCGCGGTTTCCAGCGTCGTTAGATTCTCGGCCACATCCACCTCGAAAATCGAGGCCACGATATCCACCCCGAGATCGCTAGAACTCGGCAGATAATCCCCCGCGTGCCGGAACGCGTCGCCGAGATATTCCTCGATCCGGGAGAAAACGCTCTCCGCGCGCGCGAGGGCGGCGGCTTCATCCGGTTCTCTCCCCTCGATCCGATCGAGGAGGGGGGTTTTCAGACAATCGAACCCGGACTGTAGGGCGTTGTCTAATTCGGGCGTGAACTCGACACCGGGATGGCCGAGGGCGCTAAACACGGTTTCCAAACGGTAGGCGATCGAGCGGATCGTTTCCAGTCCGACGCTGGCGGCCCCTCCCTTGATCGAGTGCGCGGCGCGAACCAGTTCGTGAATTTCGGCGGGCGCGAGATCGGCCCCGTTCTTCTGGAGGCCGCGCTCGATCGTTTGTAAGAGTTCCGTCGCTTCCTCGATGAAAAAGTGATAGGCTTGCTCTAAAAAATCTCGATCCAGACCGTGGGAAACCGACTCGCTACCGAAGGAGAGGAGTTCCGCGGAGGGAGAACCCCCGGAGGTTCGATCGCCCGCTAAAACGGCGGAGCGGGCGTTATCCCAGTCTTGAAGGGCGATTCTCGTGATTTCTGTCGCTCGATCGGGGTATTTCTCCAGCTTTTCCCCGACAACCCGACCGATCTCGCCGAATCCGGGTAACGCCAACATTTCCGAGAAGCCGGTAAAGATCTCGATCGTGGTCCGCAGTTCGATCGCCACGTCTCCCGTCCCGCCGTCCAGAACCGTTTTCACCCGTTGTAATTCCGTCTCCACGTCCACGTCAAAGATCGAACGCGTGATATCGATACCCAGATCGGCCGAACCGGGAATAAAATCCGCACCGGACACGAGCGCTTCGGCTAAAAGTTCTTGAATTTGTTGGAAAATAGGTTCGGCGGTGAGTAAAGCGGCTTCGGGATCGTGTTCGCCCCGATCGATCTGTTCGAGTAGGGGATTTTTCAAACAGTCGAATCCTTGTAGGAGCAGGCTTTCTAACTCCGAGTCCCACCGCACGCCCTCCTGATAGAGCGCCCGGAAAAAGTCTTCGAGACGGTGGGACAGGGTACGGATCGCGTCGAGACCGACACTAGCGGCGCCCCCCTTGATCGAGTGCGCCGCGCGCATGATCTCGTGAACTCTCGCCGGCGATCGATCTTCTTGTAGGGACAGTAAACCCGTCTCGATCGTCTGGAGGAGTTCCGATGCCTCTTCGATAAAGAATTGATAGGCTTGGTCGCGAATCTCTAGGTTCATCGTCTTTTAGGAACGCGTTTTTTTGGATAGATGGGGAAGGTGGGGGAGATGAGGGAGGTGAAGGA
Organism: Pannus brasiliensis CCIBt3594; assembly: GCF_036688125.1. Taxonomy (NCBI): domain Bacteria; kingdom Bacillati; phylum Cyanobacteriota; class Cyanophyceae; order Chroococcales; family Microcystaceae; genus Pannus; species Pannus brasiliensis. The sequence goes on from NZ_JBAFSM010000102.1 coordinate 5,442, forward strand.
GGTGAGGGAGGTAAGGGAGGTGAGGGAGGTGGGGGAGGTGAAGGAGGTGAGGGAGGTAAGGGAGGTGGGGAGATGAGGTAAGAATATATATTGTCGTTTTCTTCTGACTCCTGACTCCTGACTCCTGACTCCTGTCTCCTGCCTCCTGACTCCTGCCTCCTGACTCCTGACTCCTGCCTCCTGCCTCCTG
>NZ_JBAFSM010000103.1:0-2500 GCF_036688125.1 Pannus brasiliensis CCIBt3594
TAATCCCGGCATCGAGCTATTGTCCCGGTCGGCGACCCGACCAGTATCTTGACCACGGCGACGTTTCACGACCGAGTTCGGGATGGAATCGGGGTGGGACCATCGCGTTAGAGACACCGGGAAGGGGGATACCCTCAAGACCGCTAGAACTAGGTGAAGGGAAAAAGAGGTCAAGCCCTCGGTCTGTTAGGACCCCTCGACTGCACTCGTTACCGAGCTTCCATCTAGAGCCTATTAACGGGTGTTCTTCCCGTGACCTTACCCGCCTGACGCGGCGAGAGCACTCATCTCGAGGTGGGCTTCCCACTTAGATGCTTTCAGCGGTTATCCGCTCCGCACTTGGCTACCCTGCGTCTACCGTTGGCACGATAACAGGTACACCAGCGGTGCGTCCTTCCCGGTCCTCTCGTACTAAGGAAGGCTCCTCTCAATGCTCTTGCGCCCGCACCGGATATGGACCGAACTGTCTCACGACGTTCTGAACCCAGCTCACGTACCGCTTTAATGGGCGAACAGCCCAACCCTTGGGACCGACTTCAGCCCCAGGTTGCGATGAGCCGACATCGAGGTGCCAAACCTCCCCGTCGATGTGAACTCTTGGGGGAGATCAGCCTGTTATCCCTAGAGTAACTTTTATCCGTTGAGCGACGGCCCTTCCACGCGGTGCCGTCGGATCACTAAAGCCGACTTTCGTCCCTGTTCGACTTGTAAGTCTCACAGTCAAGCTCCCTTCTGCTTTTGCACTCTACCGGCCCATTTCCAACGGGCCCGAGGGAACCTTTGCGCGCCTCCGTTACCTTTTAGGAGGCGACCGCCCCAGTCAAACTGCCCGCCTGAAACTGTCTCCCTCCCGGATCACGGGTCGGGGTTAGAATTCTAGCCTCGCCAGAGTGGTATCTCACCGTTAGCTCCACTCCCCCCGCGAGGGGAGTTTCATCGCTTCCCACCTATCCTGCGCAAGCGAGGCCCGAACCCAATTCCAGGTTACAGTAAAGCTTCATAGGGTCTTTCTGTCCGGGTGCGGGTAGTCCGTATCTTCACAGACAATCCTATTTCGCCGAGTCTCTCTCCGAGACAGTGCCCAGATCGTTACGCCTTTCGTGCGGGTCGGAACTTACCCGACAAGGAATTTCGCTACCTTAGGACCGTTATAGTTACGGCCGCCGTTCACCGGGGCTTCGGTCGTCAGCTTCGGGTTACCCCTGACCGACTTCCTTAACCTTCCGGCACTGGGCAGGCGTCAGCCCCCATATTTCCTCTTACGAGTTCGCGGGGACCTGTGTTTTTGGTAAACAGTCGCCTGGGCCTCTTCACTGCGACCCCCTCGCGGGGGCACCCCTTCTTCCGAAGTTACGGGGTGATTTTGCCGAGTTCCTTAGAGAGAGTTATCTCGCGCCCCTTAGTATTCTCTACTCCCCCACCTGTGTCGGTTTCGGGTACGGGCGATTATTCATTAACGTGGTTCGGGCTTTTCTCGGAAGCCTGATGAACGCCACTTCCCTCCCGTGGGAGGTCGGACTCGGGTCTCGGCTCGGGATGTTTTCTCCACCCCTCGTCGCCTCGATTCCTTGCACCGCTAACCAACACGCGGCTGACGCTCACCTTCTCCGTCCCCCGGCACAATGAATAATCGGTACGGGATTGTTAACCCGTTGTCCATCGACTACGCCTCTCGGCCTCGCCTTAGGTCCCGACTAACCCTCCGAGGACGAGCCTCGCGGAGGAACCCTTGGGGTTTCGGGGTATGTGATTCTCACACATATTTTCGCTACTTAAGCCGACATTCTCGCTTCTATCTCGTCCACACCTGCTTGCCGCTAGTGCTTCACCCTTGATAGAACGCTCCCCTACCACTACTATGTAGTCCACGGCTTCGGTAGATAGCTTAGCCCCGTTCATTTTCGGCGCGGGAGCGCTTGACCAGTGAGCTATTACGCACTCTTTCAAGGATTGCTGCTTCTAGGCAAACCTCCTGGTTGTCTCTGCACTCCCACCTCCTTTCTCACTTAGCTATCATTTGGGGACCTTAACCGGTGGTCTGGGCTGTTTCCCTCTCGACGATGAAGCTTATCCCCCACCGTCTCACTGGTAGTTTTTCCGATAGTATTCTGAGTTTGCCTCGCCTTGGTACAGCTCTCGCCGCCCGCGGCGAAACAGTGCTTTACCCCTACCGGACTTCCACTACCGCTGCGCCTCAACACATTTCGGGGAGAACCAGCTAGCTCCGAGTTCGATTGGCATTTCACCCCTAACCACAGCTCATCCGCTAATTTTTCAACATTAGTCGGTTCGGACCTCCACAGGCTTTTACGCGAGCTTCATCCTGGCCATGGTTAGATCACCCGGGTTCGGGTCTACAAATCGTGACTAACGCCCTTTTCGGACTCGCTTTCGCTTTGGCTCCGGGGTTTTCCCCCTTAACCCGCCACGACCTGTAAGTCGCCGGCTCATTCTTCAACAGGCACACGGTCAGACGTTCAATCGTCCTCCCATTGCTTGT
>NZ_JBAFSM010000104.1:0-4671 GCF_036688125.1 Pannus brasiliensis CCIBt3594
AAAGCGAGTTTCTAGAACGAAAAAAGCGGTTCACGAAACCTCTTAACCTTTACAGAACGATATTTCTCGCGATTTCTTGGCCTTGATTGACTAGCCAAGCCGATTTCTTTTATCTATTAGTCTAGAGTCAAGGTAGGCGAGAGGCCCCGAAAAATCCTTAACCGAGAGGTATTCGGGCTTGAAAAACTCGCCCGGCTTCGCTTTTCGCGTTGATTCAAGAGAATTTTTCCCATAAAATTCGTGTTTGGTTTTGGAAAACGGAGGATCTCGCTCGCTTTACCCCTTCTTTCCTTCACCGAGAAGTATCACGCCCGATCGGGTGATCGCGACGGGCGGACGGAAGACTCCAAACCCGATCGGTCTGTCGCCCGGCGTGATGGGAGACGCGATGGGTTCAAGATGATCGGGCGGGATACCCCTCTTTCATCAGAGTAGGATCGGTTCCTGTTGGCAATCCGAGCCGAAACGCTTGTCTATCAATGGTTTCACGAGAATTGAGCGTTGTTACGACCCGATCGAGGGAAACTGTCAGCAACTCAATCCCGAAATCCTTGCCCAGTAAGGGAATCGTTCGATCGCGGGATCGACGGCATTCCACCTCTGACAGAAAAGGGATACAGCCTTTCTCGTAAAGGTGAAGTACATACCAACCCTTACCGCTAAAAGATTCCAACCGCGAGAACGTACCTTATGTATCTGAGAAAGGCTGTAATTTATTTCATTCCTTAGATAGATGTCGGGAATTTCTATCGTAATGGGAGTCGAGCCAACAAACTGGCAACGATTCACCGGAAGGGAAAATTAAATGCGATTTGGTAAACGGTTCCGGATCTTGCATCTCTTGCCCGCTGTGAAATCGTCCCTCGACTTTCGCTAGAAAAGGATCGATCAATTCGTCTAAATTCAGAACCTCTACTAAATTCCCCGAGGGTTGATGTTTTAAAAACATATTCTCTCCCGAATTTTAATCTTTATATCTATCCCGATCCTGTCAATCCGCGGGGAGCGCTGACGGAAATGAAATAAAAATATAACCTTTCCGGCCGGAAACGCTATCGACAACGGTAGGGGGCTTTCCGGGACGAGCGAGCGAGAGTTCCGCTTCCGAAAACCGATCGGGCGATCGCCGGGGATAGATTCGCCGATTTTAAAAAAGATGTGACCGATACAGAATAGAGTATGCTGAGAAAATCCTTATTAGATAAAGATTCGTGGCTTATGGGAACGTCTCGTCCGGGTTGGTCTTTAGATTGTCGCGATCCTGATTTTATCCGAGCGTTTCAGCCTCTATGGGGCTGGTTTTACGAACACTATTTCCGCGTCCGAACCGAGGGCTGGGAACAGATCCCCGACGGCCGGGTGATGTTTGTCGGCTCTCACAACGGCGGGATGGCCGCTCCCGATATGTTCATGATGCTCTACGACTGGTTCGAGCGTTTCGGAACCGATCGGGTTGTTTACGGTCTCATGCACCCGACGGTGTGGAAAGTCTATCCTCCTCTCGCTTTCCTGGCCGAGCGCGCCGGGGCGATCGCCGCCCATCCGAAAATGGCGATCGCCGCCCTGGAGCGCGATGCCAGCCTTCTGGTATATCCCGGCGGCGCGCAAGACGTGTTCCGCCCGTTTCACCAACGCGATCGCATCCATCTCCGCGGTCGCGTCGGTTTTCTTAAAATCGCGCTCGAACACCATCTGCCGATCGTCCCCGCCGTTTCCTGGGGCGCCCACGATACCCTGCTGGTATTAGCCGATATCTATCCCCTCGCGCGACAAATTCACGAACTGGGCTTACCCTGGCCGTTCGGGATCGATCCCGAGGTCTTCCCCATCTACCTCGGTCTACCCTGGGGACTCGCCCTCGGTCCCCTACCGAATCTCCCCTGGCCCCGACCGATCGCGACCCGTGTCGGCGCGCCGATCTACTTCGAGCGTTACGGCGCGGAAGCCGCCCGCGATCGCGTTTACGTGGAGGCCTGCTACGAGCGTGTCCGTCACCAAATGCAACGGGAACTCGATCTTCTCGTCGCTAAGTATCCCTAGCCTACCGGGACGGGAGCGGAATTACCGTTTTCGGAAAATGATCGAGAGATTATTCGCGGGCATGGAAACCACCTCGATTAAACTAAATCCTCGCTCGTCCGCCGCCGCGCTCACTGCCTCCAAATCGCGAACCCCCCATTCGGGATTCGCGGAACGTAGGGAAAGATCGAAAGCCTCGTTAGACGGGGCGGTGTGTTTTCCCGAACGTTTGTAGGGTCCGTAAAGGTAGAGAACGCCATCGGTCGGTAGCACTCGGGAAGCGCCCGACAGGAGAGCTAAACCCGCCGACCACGGGGCGATATGGATCATGTTGATATTGACGATCGAGGAGATCGGTCGCTTCTCCCGTTCTACCGCCCAGACCGGTTCGTGAACGTCGATCGTTAGCGGGGGGAGCGGGTTGTCGAGTCGGAGATACTCGCGCCAGGCCCGGATACTATCGAGGGCGATCGAATTACAGTCCGAGGGAATCCAGAGACGGGGGGATAAACGCTCGGCGAAGAAAACGGCGTGTTCTCCCGTCCCGCTAGAGATCTCTAGAATATTGCCCTTCTCCGGCAGTACCCGGGCGAGAACTTCGAGAATCGGCTGTCGGTTCCGTTGCGTGGCGGGGGCGTACTGGCGTAAATCGGACATGAGCGGCGGGAATCAAGAAATTTTCAGAAAAAATCGGTTTTCGAGGTGAAAATTTTAAAAAAGAGGATTTTTCGGGGGGAGATCGGCTCGGGATGTAGCCGTCAGCCTACAGTTGTTGCCGGTAAAACTTTTCTACCCTCCGGACGTACTCGGCGGTAGCTCCCGTTTCACAGCCGTTATCCTTGCCGGTCATCCACCAGCAGGCGGCTTGACGGACCGCCAGTTTAGAATCCCCCGTCGATCGAAGCCGTCGATCGAGTTCCCGTCCGGCGATACAGGAGACCGTTTCTCTCGCGGCCGCGCGATCGGCATCGAAAGCGGCCGGTGACATCGCCTTACCGACACACTGTTTCGTCCAGTTCGGGATAATGCCCGGTAAGACCTGCCAATCGCTGTACATCCCGTCGTTAGGTCGCTGGGGTGGGGCGGCCAATCTCAACGCCTCGACAAAAGCTTGAAGTTGCTTCGATTGAATTCTCTCCCGCGCGGCCCCCGCTCCCGACGCGGTTAGAACCGAGGAACCGAGAAGAATTCCCACCCCGATCGCTAATTTTAAACGGTTTCTCATAACGAACACTCCAAAGCGCGAATGCGGACACCGAGGCTAGATTGTAACAGAGCCAGTCCCCGATCGGCTTTTCCCCCGGAAAACGCGATCGTCAACTTCTGAACCCGAATTAAAATACACCCCGGTTAATCGGGGGGAATCGCGGGAAAATTCGCGCTCGGTGTCCCGAATAGCCCGCGGAACACGAGATAGGCGATCGCCCGGTCGTCGATCGCCAGCATCCGAGAACCGAGAATATCGATCGGAAAATGAACTCCTAGTGGGACTTAAACGGATCGTCTAACTTTTTAAGCTATAATCGAGTCATAACAAGCTTTCACGTCAAAGTAGCCCTGATGCGAGAAACGACCCCATCAGCTATGCCGCCCTGCTTCGAGAGATGGTGCGCTCTTTTCGATGACTGTTTCAAGAACCGGTCACAAAAAGATGGCTGACTACACTATTTAGGCGGATTATTAGGAGAAAGCGAGCGGAAAAACCTTACCCAGATGGCCAATAATTCGGTGGGAGTGGCTTATCACCGATTACATCATTTCTTGACCGAGGCTCCTTGGTCGGCGACCCAAATTAACCAACGTCGTCTGGAAGTGATGAACAAATGCTCGCAGACCCGGCTCGGTGTGGGCTTCACGTTGATTTTGGATGACTCGGGGCATCGAAAAAGTGGCAATTTTACCGAGGGGGTCGGGAGACAATACCTCGGTGAGATCGGCAAAACAGACAACGGAATCGTGGTAGTGACAACCCATCTCTACGACGGAAAAAAAAGTTTGCCATTAGATATCGAGCTCTATCAACCCGCTTCCTCTCTACCGTCGGCAAAAGAAGAGGTCGAGTTTAAAAAGAAACCCGGGAGCATCCCATTTTTGCGCTAAGTATAAAAACTTAGCGGATCTCTCCGTTGAGATAGGCGCAACGTAAATTTAAATACCGGGGTATGTTATCCGCTTTCCACTGAGCCCCGACGATTTTCATCCGGTTGCCGATTTGTTTAATCGCCGACTCGACACTTCCCGAACCGATACAAATTCCTAATTCTTGATACAAGCTATAATCGGGAATCCTCGAACGATGTTTTGGCACGTAAGCTCGAAAATTGCGCGCCTCCTTACCTGACCATCGCGAAATTTCTCCTAGACCCTCATCTATCTGTCCTTGCCATAAATAATTCTCGACTCTTTTAAGCAGAAGTGTTGAACGATAGAAACAAAGCGATAAAAAAAAGCCTCTAAGATGATATAATAGAGGCTATATTTCAATTAAATACTGATTTAATGCTATCGAACCTACCCTCGCTTGTCAAGAAAGTTCTCGGTCGTCTACCCGATGACGATTATCCGAAATTAACCACGAGACTATTCGCATCAATTTGGTTACCGCTCTTTTATCACTCTAGGGTCGGGGAAGATAGAAACCTCGCGGAAAGA
>NZ_JBAFSM010000105.1:0-4561 GCF_036688125.1 Pannus brasiliensis CCIBt3594
AGCCTCGACCTCGACCTCCCCGGTTTTTATCTTTACTTTATAAATACCCTCTTAGCGCGGTTTTGAGCGCTTTCAATCATTATTTAAGCGATTACGTGCGGGATATCGGGACGGTAGCGCAGTTTTTAAATTCCGCGATCTCGTTCGGGGCGATCACCTTTCTTTTCGGTTTCATTTTCAAATATTTACCCGACGTGAGAATCACCTGGAAAGATGTACGGGTGGGGGCGATTATGACCGCGATACTCTTCACGTTCGGAAAATATATTCTCGGGCTATATCTGGGGATGGGAACCCTCGGATCGACCTACGGCGCGGCGGGTTCGCTGGTAGTCTTCCTCCTCTGGGTGTATTATTCCGCGCAGATTTTCTTTTTCGGGGCGGAATTCACGCAGGTATACGCGCGGCGTTACGGTTCGCGGATCGTTCCCAATCGACACGGTATTTCCGTCAATTCAAAATAGATTCTGACGGGGTTTAAAGGTTTCTAATTCGCGTAGTTTCTCGTATAGTTCCCATTCTTGCGGGGTGGGTTCGGGAGGGGTGACGATCTGAATTTCTACTAATTGATCGCCTCTTTCCCCGGATGCGACCGGATAGCCTTTATTCGCCAAACGGAGACGCTGACCGCTTTTTACGCCCTTGGGAACGGTCATTTTCACCATGCCGTCGATGGTGGGAACCTCGATCGAACCGCCCACGATCGCCTCGCTAGGAGTCACGGGAACGACACAGAAAATATCCGATCCCTGAATTTTAAAAAACGGGTGACGGGCGATCGTGATTTTGAGATAGAGATCGCCGCCATCGATTCCCTGTCCTTTCAAACGAATTTTCTGTCCGTCGATCATTCCCGCGGGCATATCCACCTCGATCGATCGACCGTCTTCGAGACGAATTCGCTGTCTCCCACCCTGATAGGCTTTCTCCAAAGGTAAGGTTAATTTCGCTTCCACGTCACGGCGCATCGGCGGCCGGGGGGCGGAGGTTATTTTCGGTCGTTTCGTGGTCGTCGCGTTGAAATCTTTAAACTTCCAAAGATCGAATTCCGATCGAGGTCCGTTACCGTTGGTCGCTTTTTTCTCTCCCGGACGGACAACCCGACGTTTCGCCCCTCCTAATAAAGAACGATTATACTCGGCGCGTTTATCGTCATCGGATAACACGTCGTAGGCTTCATTAATATCTTTAAATTTTTCTTCCGCCTCTTTATTGCCGGGGTTCACGTCCGGATGATACTGTCGGGCAAGTCGTCGAAACGCCTTTTTGATCTCGTCACCCGTAGCGTTACGAGGAACCCCTAAAATCTCGTAGTAATTGTGAATCTGTTGCATATTTTAGCGGTAGAAAGTGGAGCGAGAATAGAGAATCGCCGATCGAAACGATTCCCCGATCTCTACCTTAGAACCAATCATCATCGTCCTCGTCCCAGTTATTCTGGGGGGGAATCCGACGGGATCGATCGCCGGCGCGGGGGTTCGAGTAATCGTCCTGACGCGGGGAACGGTCACGGGCGCTATCGCGTTCATTGTAATAATTATTCGACGTTGCCGGGCGATAATCGTTTCGGGGGCCGGGATCGCGGCGGTAATCCTCGCGGTAGTTCGATCGACCGGTATCGCGGTAATCGTCCCGGTAGCGTTCGCGTCGGGGTTCGTAGGGGAGATCGTCCTCCTTGTCTCCCGTGAAGGTTTTCCGGATGGCGGTGAAAAAGCCCTCGTCTTCCTCGTCGTATTGTAATCGTACCTCGCGATTGAGTTCGTAGATAACATCCTGGATGTCCGCGCTCGCTCGATCGATCCGGCGATCGTCATCTTTGTCCAACGCGTCGAGAATTTCCGTACTCAACGATTCGATCTGACGGCGATAGGAACGGGTAAACTCGTTTCCGAAATCGAGCGTAACATCTTTCAAGCGTCTTTGCGCCTGATCCACCAAAGAACGGGCGCGGTTGCGTTTATCGACTCTTTCGCGGCGTTGTCGGTCTTCCTGGGCGAATCTGGACGCGTCGCCGATCATCCGGTTAATTTCTCCCTCGCTCAAGGTAGAGGCTCCTTGAATGGTCACGCTCTGCTCGCGCCCGGTCATTTTATCGCGGGCCGTGACCTGTAGGATGCCGTTCGCGTCGATGTCGAAAGCGACCTGAACTTGAGGGATACCGCGGGGGGCCGGGGGAATTCCGGTTAACTTAAAGCGACCCAAAGACTTATTATCGGTCGCCATCTCCCGTTCTCCCTGTAAAACGTGGATTTCCACGAGGGTTTGATTGTTTTCGGAGGTGGAGAACACATCCGATCGTCTGACGGGGATCGTCGTGTTGCGGGGAATGAGTTTTTTCATCACGCCGCCGATCGTTTCCAATCCTAGCGATAACGGGGTCACATCGAGCAGGAGGATGTCTTTGACCTCGCCGCCCAAAATTCCCGCTTGAATGGCCGCGCCGACCGCCACAACCTCATCTGGGTTGACGTTTTGATTGGGTTCCCTGTCGATAAAACTCCGCACCAGATCTTTAACCACCGGCATCCGGGTCGCGCCGCCGACGAGAACGACCTCATCGACTTGAACGGGGGACAATCCCGCGTCGGAAAGGGCGCGTTTGAGGGGACGGCGTAAACGGCTGATCAGATCGCCACACATTTCCTCGAATTCGGCGCGGGTAAGACGGGTTTCGATGTGTTTGGGGCCGTCCTCGGTGGCGATGATGAAGGGGAGGTTAATATCGGTGATACTCACCCCGGATAGTTCGATTTTGGCTTTTTCCGCCGCTTCAGTGAGGCGTTGGAGTGCTTGCCGGTCTTGGCGTAGATCTACGCCTTCCTGTTCGAGGAATTGATTCGCTAACCAGTCTACAATACGTCGATCGAAATCGTTCCCGCCTAATTGGGTGTCGCCACTGGTGGCTTTGACCTCGAACACGCCATCACCGACCTCAAGGATAGAAACGTCGAAGGTTCCGCCGCCGAGGTCGAAAACGAGGATCTTTTTATTTTCCTCTTGATCGAGTCCGTAGGCGAGCGCGGCGGCGGTGGGTTCGTTGAGAATCCGCTGGACTTCCAATCCCGCGATCCGGCCCGCGTCGCGGGTGGCCTGGCGTTGGGAGTCGTTAAAGTAGGCGGGAACCGTGATCACCGCGCCGGTGACTTCTTCGCCTAGGTAGCGGCCGGCTTCCTCGGCCAGTCTCCGCAGGATCAAGGCCGAGATCTCTTCGGGGGCGAATTCTTTTTGCAGACGGGGGCATTTAATTTTGATGTTGCCCTCCTCGTCGCGGCGGATGGTGTAGGGAACGCGTTTGGATTCGGGGGTTAGTTCACCGTAGCGGCGACCGATGTAGCGTTTGACCCCGTAGTAAGTGTTCTGTGGGTTGAGAACCCCCTGCCGTCTGGCCATCTGCCCGACGACTAATTCCCCGTCCTTGTTAAAACCGACCACGGAAGGGGTTGTTCGCATTCCTTCCGAGTTGGCGATAACCACCGGTTTCCCGCCTTCCATGATGGCGACGACGGAGTTTGTTGTCCCCAGGTCGATACCGACTACTCTACCCATGCTTGTCCTTATCTCCAGCTAGATTCGCTCACTTCGGGTCGTTGGCTCGATCGATAGTGTAATTCGCTTAATGCTTGTTGACAATATTGTATCGAATCGTGTCAGCCCCGCGTTCGCACTCCGGTGGGCGTTGCTAGATGGGATGCACCGGACTCAAGGGATATTAACTATACTGAAGGGAGTAGCCCGACTCGAAAATTCCCCGCGCTAACCCCATGACCTCGGAAACGCCATCTCAATTCCATGTTTTCCTCTGCCACAACAGTAAAGATAAGCCGGAAGTCAAAGAAATCGCTCTCGAATTGCGATCGCTAGGTTTAAAGCCTTGGTTAGATGAATGGGAACTGCGACCGGGGTTATCGTGGCAAGAACTGCTAGAGGAGCAGATCGAGTATATCCATTCCGCCGCGGTCTTTATCGGCAGTAGCGGCATCGGCCCGTGGCAGAATCGGGAGTTAAGAGCGTTTTTAAATGAGTTTGTCGGGCGCGGTTGTCCGGTAATCCCGGTTTTGCTGGCCACCGCTCCCCAACAACCTCAACTTCCTATTTTTCTCCGGGCGATGACTTGGGTAGATTTCCGACGCGCCGATCCCGATCCGATGGGTCGTTTGATTTGGGGGATTACGGGAGAAAAGCCTAAAATTGTGGAAGTTATCCCGAAACTATCGGCCGAAGAGTTTCTCGATCGTGGGTTAGCGAAGTACAATTCGGGAGACTATCAAGGGGCGATCGCCGATTTCGATCGCGCGATTCAACTCCAACCCGACTACGCTAATGCCTACTACAATCGCGGGAGAGCAAAGTACAAATCGGAAGACAAGCAAGGGGCGATCGCCGATAATGATCGGGCGATTCAACTCCAACCCGACCTCGCCGGAGCCTACAACACTCGCGGGGTCGCGAAGTACGATTCGGGAGACTATCCAGGGGCGCTCGCCGATTACGACCGCGCGATTCAACTCAAACCCGACTACGCTGAAGCCTACAACAATCGCGGGAATGCGAAGTCCGATTC
>NZ_JBAFSM010000106.1:0-3338 GCF_036688125.1 Pannus brasiliensis CCIBt3594
TCGGGGGTTCATGTCGATCGCTTTATTGTAATCGGCGAGGGCGAGGTCGGTTTTCCCCTGTTCGGCGTAAACAAGCCCCCGATTGTTGTAAACCTCGACGTTTCGAGGGTCGATCTCGATCGCTGTATTGAAATCGGCGAGGGCGAGGTCGGTTTTCCGCTGTTGGTAATAAAGATACCCCCGATTGTTGTAAGCCATCGCGAATCGGGGGTTCATGTCGATCGCTTTATTGTAATCGGCGAGGGCGAGATCGGTTTTCTGCTGTTGGTGGTAAAGATACCCCCGATTGTTATACCAAGCGGAGCGGGGAGCGAGAGCGAGCGCCCGCTCGATCGCTTGTAAAGACCCGTCATAGTCTTTTAATTCCTTTAATATCGCGAATTTATCGTTATAAAGGTTAGGGTTTGCCGGAGAGAGGGCGATCGCGCGATCGATCGCCCGTAACGCGCTTTCGGAATCTCTCGCCTCGCGGTAGCTCGCACTTTGCCATCGTAGGATACTGGCCTGAAATTTTTGGGTTTTTAAATCCCGATCGGCGGGGAGAGTGGCGAGCGATCGCTCGAAGGCATCGATCGCCGGTGGGTACTGTTCTAGTTCGGCTAACGCCATTCCCTTACCGTACCAAGCGAGAAAGAGATTTTCCGGTCGGTTTTGGGCGATCGCGCGATCGAAGGCGGTCACGGCTTCCGCGTATCTTTTTAACCGCCACAGTTGCCCGCCCCTTGCTATCCAGATCTCCGCCTGGGCATTGGTGGCGGGAATCTTAATATTTTCGATCGCCCCGCGTAATTCCTGTTGCTTTTGTCGATCGATTCCAGCCGGCGCGGTGGTTAATAAGCCAGGGTTCGTCTTGAATCTATCTTTCAAGCCGATAAAAGTACCGATGGGAATTCCTAAGCTGTAGCCTAATTGAATTTTTCCCGCCTCGCCCCCTTCGGCACGTCCGTGAATGCCGATCACCTTCCCCGCCGAATCGAGAACCGCCCCCCCGCTCATCCCCCCGTAGGTGATACTGCCATAAACTAACTCGTACCCTCCCGTGAGAGAGGCCGCTCCCTGTAAGCCCGCGCTTCCTTGACTCTGTAGGTCGCTCTGTCGGGTTTGCAGTAATCCCGATTCCTTATCTTGGGCGAGTCCGCCGTTAAATCCCCATACCGGTCGCTTGTTACCGATTTTCGGATACCCCGCCACGAAAACAAACTCATCTTTATTTGGAGTATAGTTCCCTAGCTCGGCGATGGGGTAGGTTTCCTCGCTCTCGAAACGGAAGACGGCGAGATCGACCCCTTCCTGACGGATGATGGTACTTTTCTCGATTTTTCGGCTTATACCATCGTTCGTGACGGCGGTATAAGTGAACTCGGAAGAACAGGTACTCGCGCCCTCGCTTTTTTCGCAGAGGACGTGATCCGCGGTCAATACCGTGTAGGTTTTCCCCTCGCGGGCGATCATCACACCGCTACCGTTCCCGCCGCTCGTACTATCGATCCGGACGGTGAATCCCCTCGCTTTTTTTTCTAATTCGGCGACGTAGCCGGTATACGCGGGCTTTTCAATGTAGGGGTCGGTTTCTGGTAAAGGTAAGTTATAGGCGGTGAGGATTTCCGGCCGGATGTAAGCTAATAGTGTATTGATGGGAATGCCCCAGTTAAGGGTTCTCATCTTTTGGATCTCTTCCGCGGTCGGTTTCGTGCCGTCCTCGTAGGTGTAGTTGGAGAGAATCGGGGAGGCGGAACGTCCGTTCAGGCCGATTAACTCGCCCTCGACAAAAATTCCGCCGCCGCTCATTCCCTGCACGATCTCGCCACTGTAGCCGATGCTATACCCGGACGCGAGGGGTCGATCGCCCGCCCGTTGAATATTTCCCGTCGTCACCCGATACCGTCCCGTGTCCCCCGCGTATCCCGTGGCGACCACCTCCAAGCCGATCCGGTCTTCATTAACGGTAAATTTCGCGAGCGGGGCGATCGGATAGTCGTCGCGATCGCTAAACTCTAACAGGGCGAGATCTTGATCCCCCGATAGGGAATCGGGAACGATCCGGGCCGCTCGGTTCTGTCCGTCGTAAGTTCGTACCTGTAGGGTTTTCGCGCCGCGGGTAACGTGGGCGTTGGTCAGGACGAGGTAGGTATCGCCTTTTTTGGCGATAATCGTTCCCGAACCCCGATTCTGTTCGCTAAAGATGCCGACAGTAACCCGCTGTAATAATTCCTCCTCGGAAAGCTCCCGATCTGCTGGCAGCAGCGCTTCGCTCCCGCCCTGTACCGTAAGGGTTCGCGAAAGTTGGTTAGAAATATTTCCCGCGTTCGACGAAACGAAAGCGAATCCGGGGCGGGAGAGAAACGAGACAAGAGCGATGAGAGCGATCGAAGGTTTGAACATGATTTGTTTTCTCGATTAATAGTAAGAACGGACGGAAAAGAAGAGCGCGGAGGTCATTAGAAAAGCGATCGCCGGGGGAGCGATCGGAACCCATAGCCCCCCGTAGCTAAAGAGAATCCAACCGATTCCCGCGAGAGAGACGAGAGCGATCGACCTTCGGGATAAGATTCGAGATCGAGTGAGTATCTAAACCGCGCCTAATTCCCGTAGGATTTGCATAACCTTTTCATAGCCCCCCGCGTTTCCTTGCTGGCGGAACAGTTCGGCGGCCTGTCGTAAATCTTTTATCGCTTTTTCCGTTTCTTGCCGGGAGTCATAAAGAAGCCCCCGACTGGTGTAAGCGTAAGCTAATCGGGGATCGAGTTCGATCGCTTTATTGAAATCGGATAGGGCGAGGTCGGTTTGGTGTTGTTGGTAGTAAAGATTCCCCCGATTGGTGTAAGCCGGCGCGGAGCGGGGATCGATCTCGATCGCTTTATTGAAATCGGCTAGGGCGAGGTCGGGTTTCTGCCATAGAGAGTAAAGATTCCCCCGATTGTAGTAATTTATCGCGGGGCGGGGATCGATCTCGATCGCTTTATTGAAATCGGCTAGGGCGAGGTCGGGTTTCTGTTGTTCTTGGTAAAGAGTCCCCCGATTGGTGTAAGCGTAAGCGAATCGGGGATCGAGATCGATCGCTTGATTATAATCGGACAGGGCGAGGTCGAATTTCTGTTGTTGGTAGTAAAGATTCCCCCGATTGTTGTAAGCCATCGCGAATCGGGGATCGAGCTCGATCGCTTTCTTGAAATCGGACAGGGCGAGATCGAATTTCTGTTGTCGGCCGTAAAGATTCCCCCGATTGACGTAAGCCGGCGCGTCGCGGGGATCGAGCTCGATCGCTTTATTATAATCGGCTAGAGCGAGGTCGAATTTCTGTTGTTGGTAGTAAAGATTCCCCCGATTGTTGTAAGCCA
>NZ_JBAFSM010000107.1:0-3190 GCF_036688125.1 Pannus brasiliensis CCIBt3594
AGGAGGCAGGAGGCAGGAGGCAGGAGGCAGGAGGCAGGAGGCAGGAGGCAGGAGGGATAATAAATGATAATTGATTTAAAATGCTAAAAAAGAGCGATTTAGCGCGATAAATCGAATTTTTCGGGTGAATAGTTTTTCCCAAAGGAATCGCGCGGGAGATGGGAAAGGAATAAAAAAAAGGGGGGGCGATTCGCCTCCCCTCCTTTGAGCTTTTTAGCCAGGGTTTTAAATTGTTTTCGGATCTGTCTCGATCGCGCGGAACCGCCTTTTCCCTTGTCGTTACGTCCCTGACGGCGCGGGGACTCCCATCGTTTCAGTCGCATGGTTTCCTTTCCGTATTACGATTCCCTCTCATTGTAGCACGTTTTTCAAATTTCTATCCTCCCGCCTCTTGCCTTTCGGTGGGAACCGCGGTGCTAACGCACCCTACGGTCTTCCTCTCGCCTCTTGCCTTCTTATTGATTCTCTTCCGAGGGAGGGTTTACCGCGCTTTCGAGGATCACCATTCTATTTTTATCCGTGTAATAGGCACGTAAGGAATCGGTGGTAGATTTAATCACGCTCGCGAGGGGAACGGCGATTAAAAGACCGAGAATTCCCGCGACTTTTCCCCCGATAAATAGCGAGAGAATAATCCAGACCGGATTTAAACCGATCATCCCTCCCATCAATCGGGGAGCGATGACATTATCGTTAATTTGCCCGACGATAACCGTTAAAATCAAGACTTTTAATCCCAGCCAAAAATTCTGAAGCATGATCAGGATACTGATGCCGATGATCGTGAAAGCGCTCGCGAAAGGGATCAGGGTGGTTAGTCCGATCGCCACCCCGAAGAGTAGCGCGTAATCGACCTTTAAAATCACGAAAACAAAGGTTTGGGCGACGCTTAAAATTCCCGCGAGAATCGATTGTCCCGCGAAATAGGTTTCAAAGGTCTGCCGGAAGCTTTCTCTCAGGGTTACATTCCAGGGAGAGGGAAGCCAACTATAGATCCCGTCCCAAATTTTCTCCCCGTATAAAACCAAAAAAACCGTGAGAACAATGATGAAAAAAATGTTTAAGATACGGTTGATCGTGCCGAGAACGAAGCTGAGTAATTGAGCGCTCAGGGTTTGTAGTAAGGCGGATAACCGTTCGGAAAGCTGATCGATCGAGGCACGAATATACCCGGAATACTTTTGAGCTTTATCGAGTCTTTCTAAATGCTGTAACTTTTCGGTTCCCGATTCTATCCAACTCGGCAAACTATTAATTAAACCGCTTAACTGATCGATAATTTGCGGGATTAAAATTAATCCCAATAAAACTAAAACACAGAGCGCGATGGCGAAAACGATCGTGACCGCTCCCGGGCGGCTCACCCCCCGTCTTTGCAGTAATTTGATGGGAACCTCTAATAAAAAAGCCAGTAAGCTGGCCGTAATGAACATGGTAACGAGAGGTTCTAAATAACTGAATAGCTGGAACAAAAGCCAGCCATTCAAAAAAAATAGCGGGAAGATGAATCCTAACCGCAACCAACGAGGCAGTTGATTGAACAGATCGATCATGGCGACACAGTAGCGGTAACAAAGAAATCGGCGACGGGAAACCTCGATCGTTTTCCCATCGCCTTTTAAGGTCTACCGAATTGGCGTTGATAGACCGCTTCTTCTTTCCCCGATTCGAGTTTGATATCCGATCGGGGGTAGGCGACACATAATAGAGCGTAGCCTTCTTTCTGCAATCCGGGCGATAATCCCATCCCGTCCCCCTGTTCGACGGTTCCCTCGGATAGTTTGGCCGCGCAGGTGGTGCAAACCCCGGCGTTACAGGAGTTCGGCAGGTCGATTCCCGCGTCGTGGGCGGCTTGTAGGATGGTCTGATCGTCTCTCACCGCGATCGTGCGGGTGGTTCCTTGATGGGAGATTTCAACCTGATAGGTAGTGGTCATGGTTTACGAAATAATAGCGCGTTCAAAAATCACATACTCCATTGTAAGGACTCGCCGGCCATTCCGCGACCGGTCACTCGAATACCGCGCCCCGATCGAGCAAACTTTCCCGTAATTCATCCGTCATGCCCTCGTTATCGCCGAATCTCGCCCCGAATACCCTAGCACCGCTGAGATTCGCCCGGCTGAGATTCGCCTCGACGAGATTCGCCCCCTCCAGATCCGATCCGATGAGGTTGCTTAGCGCCAAACTCGCGCGGTAGAAATCCGCGTATTTTAGATCCGCGTTGCCTAGGAGCGCGCCACTGAGATCCGCGCCTTTAAAATTGGCGTGAACGGCGATCGATTCGCTCAGATCCGCGTCGGTGAGATTCGCCCCCCGGAAATTCACCCGATCGAGATCCGCCCCCCCTAACGATACCCCGCTTAATTCCGTCGCCAGCAGATCCGCCCCGGCGAGATCGACGAGGGGATCGAGATCCATCCACCGCGCCAGTTCGAGAAAATTATCGGTATCCGCCGTGTAGACGCGCTCGATGTCTTCCTTCAGTCGCGCGAGGATTGCCGGCTCTTCGTCTTTCGGTTCGGTGGCGGTCTTATCGATTTCTACGTCGCCGGAACCGAGAGATAGATAGCTAAGATAGGGATTTAAACGGGTTTCCACCAGGAAAAAGGCTAATTTTCGCTCTAGAATGGCGTGTTTGTTCGGGCTGATATCGTGTCGCCACAGTTTTTCGGTCTCGACGATCGAGATATCCGCGGGAGTGGCGGAAAAACGCGCGAGCAGATGGTAGGGTTCTTCTTTGACCTCGATCGATCCCAGTTTAATCCGCTCGATCGAGCCGGTGAAGATCGTGCCGGGACTTTTCAGCGCTAACCGCCAGCGATAACCGTCCGGCACTTCCACGCGCGACACCCGGAAATCCAGGCGCTCGCCACCGATGGGAGCGATCGAACACCCCCCGGCCACCGCGTCGAGAATCCCTCCCTTGAGTCCCCAGGTGATCTTTCCGTCGAGTAACGGCAGGGAGTGCGATTGTAGGTGCAGGGTGAGATATAACTCGAATTCCCGCGCGTCGGAAGCGATCGGTTCGAGATTCAGGCACACGCTATCCGGGTAGCGATCGAAAGAAGCTAAAAGACGCATATAACTTTGGTGGGGAATAATAACTTTTTCGTTAAGTGGGGGAGTCAGGAGGCAGGAGTCAGGAGTCAGGAGTCAGGAGGCAGGAGGCAGGAGTCAGGAGTCAGGAG
>NZ_JBAFSM010000108.1:0-2842 GCF_036688125.1 Pannus brasiliensis CCIBt3594
CTCCTGCCTCCTGACTCCTGCCTCCTGACTCCTGACTCCTGCCTCCTGCCTCCTGACTCCTGCCTCCTGACTCCTGACTCCTGACTCCTGCCTCCTGCCTCCTGCCTCGTAGCCTTTACACCTTAAACCGGGCGACGCTTTCCTCTAGCGATCGCGCGGACTGGAGAAGGAGATCGAGGGAAGTGGAGACCTCTTCGGCCGAGAGACAGGTTTGTTCGGAAAGGGAGGAAACTTCTAGGAGTTCTTGACGTACCGTTTGTCCGGTGCGGCCGTGGACGGTGGCGGATTCGGCGATCGTTTTCACTAGCTCGTCGATCTGTCGGCCCGTCGCGGTGATCCGTTCCAAGCCGAGACGGGTTTCTTCGAGGAGTTGGCTACCGATCGCGACCTGTTCGGTTCCCGTTTCCATCGTTAGGGCGACCTCTTTGGTCTCGTTCTGGATACCGAGTACCAGGGTTTCGATCTCGGCGGTGGCTTCCGCGGATTGCGAGGCGAGGGCGCGTACCTCGTCGGCGATCACGGCGAAACCGCGTCCCTCTTCTCCCGCCCGCGCCGCCTCGATCGAGGCTTTCAGGGCGAGTAGATGGGTTTGGGCGGCGAAACGACCGATCAGGTTGACCACTTTGGCGATTTTCTGCGAGTATTCCCCGAGCTTTTCGATTTTACGGGCGGATTGACTGACGGTTTCCCGGATCGATCGCATTCCGTCCACGGTGCGGGCCATCGAGGTTTCCGATCGGAAAACGGATTCGAGGGTTTCGCTCACCGTGGAGGAAGCTTGACGGGCGTTTAGAGCCACCCGCTCGATCGCCGCCTGCATTTCCTCGATTTTCGCGAGAGAAGCGCGAATTTCCTCTACCTGTAAAGAAATCCCGCTCGCGAGAGATTTCAGCGAGTCGGACGATCCGCTGGTGGTATCGGTCAGGTTCTCGGTAACGGTTCGCACGCGGGTGACGACCTGACGAAGATTCTCGACGGAGGCGTTGTAGGCTTCGGCGATCGTGCCGATCTCGTCCTCGGTGACGGTGGCCCGAATACTTAAATCGCCCTGCCGGAGCGGATCGATCTCCATCAGTAACTCGATCGCCCGTTGTTGGATTCTCTCGCGCGCCTTTCTTTCTTCTTCTTCCGCCGCTTTCTGTACGGTCTGGAGATAGAACCGTTCCAGAATAGAACCGACGTGAATGGCCACTTGTGCGAGAAAGTCGCTTTCCACTCCCTGCCAATCGTGAACGGAACCGCAATGATGGGCGATCAACAAACCGTATAACTGCCCCGACACGAGGATCGGGGTGACGAGGTTGGCTTTGACGGCGTAGGGTTCGAGTTGTTGCAGGTGACAGTCGGTGAGTCCCGCGGCCTGAATATCGTCGATCGCCCGAACCCGTCCCTGACGGTAGGGATCGACGTACCGTTCCGCGAAACAGGGATCGCCGATCGTCGCCCCCAAACTCGCCGGATAGCGACGATCGACGGATTCGGCGACGATCGTGCCGACCCAGTTTTCATCGAAACAGTAGACGATCGTTCGATCGGCCCGTAGCGCCGCTCGGCTCTCGGTGACGGCGAGTTCGAGCAGTTCTCTTTCTTCGGAAGAACGGGAGAGCGCTCGGGTAATTTCTTGGAGTCGGGTGAAGAGGACGGTTCCTAGCTCTCTCTCCCGCTTTCCGGCGCTCGATTCCAGGGCGATCGGAATCCGTCCGGCCAGTTGTTGGAGAAAGTCGATCTCGGTTTCCCGCCATTTTCGGGCCCGATCGCAACGATGGGCGATCAGCAGACCGAAGAGTTCTTCGCCGGACCGGATCGGCGCGATCGCGCTGGCTTTCACCCCGAGTCGATCGAGTAACCGCCGGTGATCGGCGTGGATGTCCGCGGTCGCCACCTCGTCGATCGCGACACTCCGCCCCTGAAGGTAGGCGTTGAGAATGGTTTCGGGAATACAGGTATCGATCGCCCGTTCCCCGATCGCGCTCGGTAGGTTGTCGTTCACCGACTCGCACGCGACATAACCCCGTTTATCTTTCCCGAAACGATAGATCAAGAGGCGATCGACCGCGAGGATCGATCGGGCTATCCCGACGGTTCGATCGAGGAAATCGTTCGTATTCTGCCCGTTAACGGCGAGATCGACGAGAAAACGGTACATTTCCGTCTTTTGCATCAAATCCCGACGCTCGCGCTCTATACTCTCGGCCATCGCGTTCAAGTCCCCGGCCAGTTTGCCGGTGTCCCCGCCGCTATCGATGTCCGCTCTCGCCCGATAGTTACCGCGGGCGATCTCGCCCGTTACCTGTCGCAATCGCCCGATCGATCGGGAATTCGAGCGACCGATCAGCCAGGCGAGCGCGGGAACGAGGCCGAGAACGACGAGGGAGAGAACGAGTAAACCGCCCCCCTCGAACCCGTTGTCGGGAGAAATGTTAGCTTCTCGCGGCTCTCGGGCGACGATCGATTTGTTCGCGTTAATTTTGGCGGGGGTGGCGGATTCTTTCCCCCGATCGGCGAGCGCGACGTTGATTCCCCCGAGGGCGACACTACCGACCGCGAGTAGGGTTAACAGGGCGATCGATCGACCGGTTCGATCGAGGGACGTTCGGAAAATTCCCGTTCTCGACGGTAGGGAAGGGACGGATGTACCGTTGGGTTGGCTATCTCGTAGGCGCGTGTCCATGTTTCGATCGGTTCTCGGTAATCGTTGCGGGATGGAGAGATGAGGGAGATGGAGAGATGGGGGAGGTGAGGAAGGTGAGGGAGATGGGGGAGGTGAGGAAAGAATATATATTGTTTTCTCCTGCCTCCTGACTCCTGACTCCTGACTCCTGACTCCTGACTCCTGACTCCT
>NZ_JBAFSM010000109.1:0-2398 GCF_036688125.1 Pannus brasiliensis CCIBt3594
CACCCTTGTGTTCCTTATTGGGCAAGGCTTTCAGCCGCCTTGTCGCCCCTACAGCCCATTGACTAGATTTTGTAGCACGCTCGTCATCGAATCCGATGACCACAGGCTCATGGCGATCACCAGACAGACGACCAAACTGGACGGGAGTTGTCGTTTTCGCTCTCCCGTCGCGTTCGTTTCCTGCAAGGTTTCCTCGATTAATTCCGGGCCGATCACGGTCTGTAGGGCTTGAAACACTTGTCCGGCTTCGATTTTCGGGGTGATTAAAGAGAATTCTTCGAGTAACACTCGTGTTTGACTGGGGGAATCGGGGGATTACATCCACTTTACACCCTTTTTCCTTAACCGAGAAGTATTGGAACCCGCGAGGTATTGGCTCCCTAACGCTCTTTCGTCACTCTCGGATCGCCGCGGATTCACCGATCGCTTGAAATCCTCGCTAGAAAAGGATTTCGCTCGTGAATTACTAACAGTTTCTCTCGTTCGGGGCGTGACGACCCTCTATTCTCGTGAAACTCTTATCCGGTAAGTGTTTCCGCTGATGATTCCAACCGTAACCCACCCCGTAGTGATCAAAAAGCGCTAACCGCGCGACAGGGGTTGAATCGCGCGCGCGGGTCCACGCTAGACTACCGAAAGTTAATTTCTTGGAGAGACCCGGACGGGGTAAGCGGGAATCGATGGTCAAAGTAATCGTTATCGGTGGTGGTATCGGGGGGTTAACCCTGGCGCGGGCCTGTCTGGACGCGGGTCTCGCGGTGGAAGTCTACGAAAAGCGTCCTCTAGAGGAAATGCTATCGGGACCCGGCGGGATTTTCCTGCAACGGAACGCCACTCGGGTCTATGAAGTGCTCCGGGACGGGGAACTACACGTCAAGCTCTACGAACGGGGGGGGACGATCCGGGATGGCGGGTTCTTTAGCTCCCGCGGGAAACCCCTCTACCTCAACTCCCCGAAATTTATCGGGGCGGACAATCTCGGGGTCTGCTTACTCCGTCCGGAATTACAACGGATTCTCTACGAATCCCTCCCGTCTGGAACGGTTAAAGTCGGTTATCCCTTCGAGAACTTCGAGGAAAGAGAGGAGACGGTTCGAGTGGTTTTCGGCAACGGCACGAGCGTCGAGGGAAATGTCGTGGTCGGTGCTGACGGGCTATATTCTAAGGTTAGGGCCCGATTGGAGGGCGCGGAGCGATTGGAGCCTCCCGTTTACAGCGGGACGTGTTGCTGGCGGGGATATTTCGAGGGAAGTGCTCTCGCGCTCGATCGCCGGTATAGTTGGGCAGAATTCTGGGGACGGGGCGATCGCTTCGGCTACTTCGACGTGGGCCGCGGGCGTTTCTCTTTCTACGCCTTCGCCAATACCCCCCCCGGCGGGAACGATGAAGCCGGAGGGGGATCTTTAGCCGTCCTCAAGGCGCTTTTCTCGAACTACGCCGACCCGGTGCCGGCTATTCTGGAAGTTCTCGGCGATCGCCCGATTTACCGCGACGATATTTTCGACCGCGAACCCCTCGCGGGAGCTTGGGGGCGCGGGCGGGTAACGCTGATCGGGGACGCGGCCCACCCGGTACAACCCAATCTCGGCCAGGGGGGGTGTATGGCGATCGAGGACGCTTACGAACTCGCGCGGCGGCTCGCCTCGCTCGGGCGGGAGGGGTCGGTTCCGGGGGCGCTACGTCAGTTCGAGGCCGGGCGACGCGAGCGCGTGACCCGCGTGTTCGCCATCTCCCGTCAGGTCGGCCTGCTGGGCAACGCGGAACATCCGCTCGCCTGCTCGCTCCGGAACTGGCTGTACCGACTCACTCCCGCTTGGCTCGCCGACCGACAATTTAAATGGCTGTTCGATTATGTTCCCGAACCGCTCGACCCGAGGGTTCCCGATCGATAGCGGGCAGGATTCTAGCGGTGAAAAATCCGGGAGAAGCGCGCGACTCGCGAGTTTTCCCGAGAATCGCTCCCGCCTGCCGCTCGCCATATCGGCCGGGAGAACAACGGGGCGAACGCTAGAAGGTTGGGGAGGAATTCGATCGGTAGCGGGATCGTCGGGTCTCCTATCCGGCCACTTTTTCGGCTCTCCCAATCCAAAAACGGATAAAGTCGAGACTACAATTAAGTAGTTCATTAAAATCCGATCGGAGATGTTAAGATTCGGCTGTAGGAGCGACAAGGCGGCTGAAAGCCTTGCCCAATAAGGAACACAAGGGTGTAAGATCGAAAAAGATAGGTCGTCATTCTCAACAAACCTATCTTATTGAAAACATAAAAAATATGCTCCCATTATATCAAACTTACCTGTCCCGTCACCTAACCCGTGCGGAATTATTACTGTTAGTGGGACTTAAACAGATTTCAAGCCCAAATGTAGCCCAAAGCCGCTTTGTGAGAGGCGAAGAC
>NZ_JBAFSM010000110.1:0-2065 GCF_036688125.1 Pannus brasiliensis CCIBt3594
TCCCTCATCTCCCTCACCTCCCTCATCTCCCTCACCTCCCTCATCTCCCTCACCTCCCCGTCAGAAATTAACCCTCGAAAAGCTAGGTTCGGTAAGGGATCTAGTTTTTTTTCGATCGATCCTCGCGGGATTAGCGGACGGCGGACGGCGGAATATTGCAGAGAAAATCATCTATCTCGCGACAGATCCGATCGAGTGAATCCTCACCATCGACGGGAAACCAGCGAATTTCGGGATAGGCGCGAAACCAGGTACGCTGTCGTTTGGCGAATTGACGGGTATGGAGGACGGTGAGATCGATCGCCTCTTCTAGAGAGATTTCCCCGAATAGATACCGTTTCATCTCCGCGTAGCCGAGAGTATCCAAAAGCGGCAGATTATAGCCGTATTTCTCCCCCAATCCCTTCACCTCTTCTACTAATCCCATCTCTACCATCGATCGGGTGCGCCGTTCGATCCGTTTCTGGAGACTTTCCGCCGAACATTCCAGACCGATCTGTAAAATCGGGTAACTCGGGGGATTCTCGCCCTGTTGTTCGGAAATCGGTTTTCCCGTCGCGTAAAACACTTCTAGGGCGCGTAGGGTTCTTACCTCGTCGTTCGGATGGATTTTTTCACTCGATACGGGATCGACGTGGCGGAGGATCTGATAGAGATAGGTTTGCCCTTGCGACTGTAATTGTTCCCGTAACTCCGGCCGCGGGGAGACTTTCGGGATTTTTAACCCCCGCGCGATCGATTTAATATACAGTCCCGTTCCCCCGACGAGAAACAGGGGACGATCGGGAAGGGTCGCGATTAATTTTTCCGCCTCTTCCTGATATTCCGCGAGGGTTAAGGTTTCTGTCGGATCGCGGATATCGATCAGGTAATGGGGAACCCGTTCGCGTTCTTCCCGCGTGGGTTTCGCGGTTCCGATGTCGAAATCTCGATATACCTGTCGGGAGTCCGCGCTCAGGATGACGGAATCGAACCGTTCCGCCAGTTGTAGCGCTAACCCCGATTTTCCCGTCGCGGTCGCCCCGCAGATGACGATTACAATAGGTGGAGAGGTAGTAGCCATATTAGCTACGGTAGCATTATCGCGTCGGGGTCTCGATCGCCTCGATCGATCGGGAATACCGGGCTACCGTAGGGTAAATATCTCGATAGCTTGACTTTTCAGAAAATCGAGCGTTAGATCGTCACTTTTCCGCGAGAATAAGAGATAACCCGTTCCTATCTTCCGAAATCTCCCGTCATCGGTATCGTGAAGATCGGGAGATCGATCGGGAACCGGCGGGATACAAGCCTCCCTTTTCGCGCGAGCGTCCCCGGAAAAAAACTCGATATTTACCCCGGACGGCCGGCGGGAAACGATACGATGGGCGAAAACGGGATCTGTCGGCGATGCTTTCAGGAAATCAAGCATTTTTCCGAAAATTATTGAAAAATACAGAAAAATGGGCGAAAGTTCGGGATACCTCCCGACCTTTAAAACGAAGGGAGAATTTTGTAAAATGATGGGATTCCAGAATCGAACAACCGCGTTTATGACACGTTTTTTCGCCGACCGTCGATATTCGAGCTTATTATTTTGTCTGGCGTTATTCGTGTTCGGGGTGCGAGCCGTACCGACACGGGCCCAAAAAATCTACGATCCCGTCCCGATATCCCCGAATAAAGAAATTAACGACACCCTGACCGATAAAGATATTCCGACCGGCGAGGGAGGATTCGCCCGCGATTACGTGGTGCAGTTGGAGAAGGGAGATCAGATAGCGATCGATCTCAAATCGGAGAATTTCGACAGTATTTTACTTCTTTTGGCGGATGACGGTTCGACGGTAGCCGAAAACGATGACGGCCCCGACGGCGGAACCAATTCCCTCCTTTTCGCCCGCGTCACCGAAACGGGTAAATATATTATCCGGGTACGCGCCTTCGGAGAAACCGGCGGCGGCAAATACACCCTCAAAGTAACCCGCTTACGTCCCGTCGAGGGGAAACCGGAGACGAGGTAAGAAGTCAGGAGGCAGGAGGCAGGAGTCAGGAGGCAGGAGTCAGGAGTCAGGAGTCAGGAGTC
>NZ_JBAFSM010000111.1:0-1030 GCF_036688125.1 Pannus brasiliensis CCIBt3594
GGGAACGTCATCCTTTCTATTAATCCATACGCGTTCACGCTCACGATCCCGTTCTCGACTTTTCCGATATTCCCGATGTATTGTCTTTTCACATAATCCGTCGTTTTTCCTTTCTTCTTATCTCCCGTTTCGTCCATTATTACGGTAATCTCTCTTTTCCCTACTACGGATAAGATTACTTTCAATCTTCTTTCTTTTAGATCCTTCGCTAACCAGGGTGAACTCGTCAGAAAATGGTGTAACCCCTGTTCATTTTCTAATCCTACCTCTCTCGCTATCGCTGGCAAGGTCTTTCTTTTTATCCCCGATAGCAGACCGATATGCAGGTATTTGAAATACTCGTAACTTCTCACTTCTGGAAATAGGTCTCGATATAGAGAGCAGTATTCATCTACTATCGTGACCGTTTTTTGGTCGGGACGTGGCTTAACCATATACCACCTCTCGCTTTGGGGGCTTTTCTCTCTATTCTAACTCTCCCGCTCTGACGGAAGAGGGATAACCCTCTTTCATCAGAGTAGGATCGGTTCCTGTTGGCAATCCGAGCCGAAACGCTTGTCTATCAATGGTTTCACGAGAATTGAGCGTTGTTACGACCCGATCGAGGGAAACTGTCAGCAACTCAATCCCGAAATCCTTGCCCAGTAAGGGGATCGTTCGATCGCGGGATCGGCGGCATTCCACCTCTGACAGAAAAGGGATTACACAGGATCCGGGGAACGATGCCGGGGAGGAAACCGGGGACGATCCTCGGACACGAGGGGGTCGGCATCGTCGAAGAAATCGGCCCTGGCGTTAGAAATAAGTCGGCGATCGGGTTGTTATTCCCTCCACGATCGCCCGCGGTTACCGCTCCTACTGTCGATCGGGCTACCACGCCCCCATACTTCTCGGATAGCGTGATTTCCCCATTCACAAGGATACGGAAACCCTTGGAATTCCGTAGGCGAGAAGCCCGAGAAAATCCAAAACCCGCCCCAATACTTCTCGGTTAAGGATTAAGCAGTATTAGCAATCGAAAAAATCGGCG
>NZ_JBAFSM010000112.1:0-1015 GCF_036688125.1 Pannus brasiliensis CCIBt3594
TGGTCAAGATACTGGTCGGGTCGCCGACCGGGACAATAGCTCGATGCCGGGATTAACTTTAAAAACCGCCCCCATCATCGGGGGCGGTGACTGTTTTTTTCCGCTTCGTTCGTTCAGATCCCGACCGCGAGACTTTAAACTGTCGATGAACGTGGGTATTCTTTGCGATATCAAGCGGAATGAGGAAAGGAAACGTCAGTTCGGGATAAGAAAAGGAGGGGACGATAAGCAATACTTCTCGGTTAAGAATTAAGCGGTGTTAGAAATCAAAAAAATCGGCGGTTCGATTCTGGAAGAGACCGCTAGATGGCTCGGCTTTTTCGAGGGAAACTTGGAACGGGGTTTTTTGACAACCCTCGGATTGCTTCGAGACTGACGCGGAGGAATCCGCTCTTTCAAGATGTCTTGGATGAGGCGGGAAAAAAAAGGGGGATTGCTTGGCTCCGATATCTTGAAAATCAGCGAGCGAACGTCGGATTACCCGTAGGGTTCCCGTAAAACTTAAGCGTAGCGGGGAGATACCGCCCACGGTAGCGGCTTGTAGCATGAGCGAGCGGAGCGCGTAATGTCCGATGAGCCAGCCGTAAATTTCTTGAACGACCTCACGGGGTTTGAGGGAACGGATCGGGGTCTTCCGTCCGAGTAAATGGGTTTTCAATTCGTCGAGCGTATTTTCGGCTTCCCACCGTTGATGGTATTGCTCGGCTAGGAGTAATACGGGAAAGGTCTCTAAATCCAATCAATCGGTGATTAAACGATAAGTGGTTGTTTCCGTCGCGTTCTCGATACTGTACTCGATCACTCGAACCTGCATTCGAGTAGCCCCTTTCCTTCTCGATTTCCGGTCGGGAGCCACCCAACCCGGATAGGAACCGTCCTCTAAAACTTTTTCGACGGGAAACTTAACGTTCGCGGGTACTCTTCCGAGGAAATGACAGCCCCTCTCTCGCGTCGCGTTAACCCTCTTCCGTCACACTAGGGAACAGGAAGACAGAAATGACAGGGGAAAACAGAT
>NZ_JBAFSM010000113.1:0-991 GCF_036688125.1 Pannus brasiliensis CCIBt3594
ATACAGCCTTTCTCAGATAGATGAGGTACAGTAGCAACAGTGTGCGAACCAATTACGAAGGTCTTCCTCCGAGACTTGTTTAAAAGCTTCTTCTAGAGCCTGATCTAGCTCTCGATAAGTTCTCGGCTTTAATTTTCTCAAGATAGATTTGATTTTTGACCAGAAATTTTCAATCGGGGCGAAGTCGGGAGAGTAAGGAGGTAAATAAATCAGTTTGGCTTTTTTTTCTTCAACCGCTTTGTTGACCTCTTCACTAAAATGAATTTTACAATTATCGATAGTTATTACCGCACCCTCCCAAAGTTTAGGAACTAATTTCTGGATAATAAACGCTTCAAAAACAATCCCGGTTACCGCCCCTAAAAATTTTGCCGTAGCGAGAACTTCTTTTTTAGTGATCGCCGCAATCATTGAAACATTTTGTCCTTTTTTAAGAGGTCGAGTTCCGTGCGCTCTAGTCCCTTTGAGCGAGCGCGCGTGGGTTCTATCCATTGCCAGATTTGAACCCGCTTCATCTAGCGAGATCAGGTTTTTCTCATCTACGTCCCGAATTTTATTCCAGTATTCTTGTCTTAGTTTCTGTACTCTTTCCGTGTCTTTTTCGGGAGGGTGTAGAGTTTTTTTTTCGGGTCATTCTCAAGCGTTCGGCTATTCTTCCTACCGTCGCCACACTTAGCACTATACCGGTTCTTTCCCGAAACAGTTCCGATAGTTCGGCTAGAGTCGCGTCTTTATTTTCTTCAATCAACTCGCCGAGCGAGAGCATTTGTTCTGGAGTGAGCTTTAGATGGCGACCACATCTGTGAGTCTTCGGTCGAATATCTCCCGTTTCCCGAGATTGTTTCAAAAGCTTTTGCACGAAGCTTAAAGCCACTCGGAACCTTTTCGCTAATTGTCGTTGGGAGGTGGGTTCGTTATAATAACAGTCTAGGATTTTCTGACGAAACTCTACTGGATAGGATTTCATTTTTCGTTCAATTTAGCTATCGAT
>NZ_JBAFSM010000114.1:0-973 GCF_036688125.1 Pannus brasiliensis CCIBt3594
CCCTCTTCCGTCACACTAGGGAACAGGAAGACAGAAATGACAGGGGAAAACAGATTCTAGCAGAGAGTTTATCAATCGATTAAGTTGAGTATATAAAAAAGAAAACTGGTGAATTATTCGAGGGGTAAAGAAAACACATAGCCAAGCTTTTAAGCGATTCAAGTAACCGAAAGGTTCGATAAATAATCGAATATTATTTAAGTTATTTTTCCATCCTTTCCCGATAGACAACCAAGGATGAGTTCCCGCAATTTCTCTAGCGGTTTGCCAGTCAGATGACCGATTTTCCTTTTGACCTTGACCTTGAAAAACTTCTGCTTGAAGGCTAATCATTAGGTACGCGCTCATGACTAGCTCCCACCATTTTTCGATGTCGTTATAATCGGTTAAACGATAATCTGACCAGCCCAACTCACTCTTACTCTGCCTTAAACCGTACTCTACCCACGTTCTATCCCCGTAAATATTGCCCACTTCTTTCGCACTTATTCCGGCTATTCTCGTCATGACATACCCAGTAGTCCTTCGGGTATCGCATCTTTATCGGTCGTGATTTCCCAATATCTTACTTGTCTTCTCTTACCGAAAATAATCTCTCGAATATACCGTTTTTCTCTTTCTCCATTACTATGGATTCTCTCGAATTCTTGCCATCGATTTCTTCGGACTCTCTGCCCCGAAGCCATTAGTACCGCGTGGTTACTCCGGATCGCCACCGCGTATTCTATTCCTAACTCTTCCAGAATACTCAAGAAATTACTTCCGCTTTCCCCGTACTCGCTATCCGCTAACACTCGCTTGATTTTAAATCCTTTCTCTACTAGCTCTTTCACCATCCCCGCCGCGATGGGCGGTTTGCTTTTATAGGTATCCCCTTCTTTTAATCTTTCTTTAGGCTTGTAGACCTCGCTTGTTAACGGGAACGTCATCCTTTCTATTAATCCATACGCGTTCACGCTCACGATCCCGTTCT
>NZ_JBAFSM010000115.1:0-847 GCF_036688125.1 Pannus brasiliensis CCIBt3594
GATTACTCAATTATGAACTGGCACACTCTTCTTGATTCGTGCAGGAGGTCTATTATCACAGTCCTGAACAAATAGCCGGTCGTTTGTCCCGGGAAGGGAAAGAATCCATCACGCGCGTGACGATCTACCAGATGGTCTACCAGAACTATCAGGGGTGCGGGGGGTACCGTTCGTATTTACGCCGGGGGCGCGGGAAAAGAAAAAGACGGGGAGGAGCGAAAAGCAAGCGGGGAGTGATTCCTGGGCGCGTGGGAATCGAGAACCGACCAGCGATCGCCGATGAGAAAACCGAGATCGGACATTGGGAAAGCGACACGGTAATCGGCGGGAATCATATCGGAGTGTTAGTTACTCATGTAGATAAGGCCTTGAAATTTCTAGTGGCGGGATTAGCGAAAGATAAAACCGCACGGGAAATTAATCGAGTAACGGAAGAACTCTTTCAAGCGATCCTGGGAGAAAAAAGAAAGACTTTCACTTGTGATAACGGAAAGGAGTTTAGCGTCCATCAAGAATTAAGCCAGAAATTAGACGTGGATATTTATTTTGCCAATCCTTATCACTCCTGGGAGAGAGGATTAAACGAGCATACCAATGGTCTAATCAGACAATTTTTTCCCAAAGGAACGAACTTGAAAATCGTTAAGCCAGAGGAGGTGGAAAGAGCCGTAAACTTAATTAACAATCGTCCTCGAAAATGTCTTGACTATCGAACTCCATTTGAGGTATTCTATGAAGTAGGATCAGAGAGTGATGCAATTTAGATTTGAATTGGCGAATTTTTAAAAGAAAATACAGCCTTTCTCAGATAGATGAGGTACAGTAGCAACAGTGTGCGAACCAATTA
>NZ_JBAFSM010000116.1:0-830 GCF_036688125.1 Pannus brasiliensis CCIBt3594
CCCCGAACTTGCCTTAACCGGCACGGGGTCTTGCTATTCATGCAGGAGGTCTAGTAAATACGGGGAAGAAACTTTAGACGCAACTCCCGTGAACCGAGTCCTGATGATGGATAGAGGATTTTGTAAGCTAGAGAGAATCGAGCAATTACTCGGGGAGGAAGAACGATACTTTCTCATGAGATTGAATTTAAATACGACCTTAGAAAGTCGAGAGAATGGCATTTATCAAATCGGTAAACAAGGAGAACTTCTCGCAAGAGTGATTGTTTTTCGAGACGAAAAAGGAAAAGAATATCGTTTAGTTACGAATTTGCCAAGTTCGGGAGAAAGCGGTTTTACCGACGAAGAAGTTAAAGAACTTTATCGACAGAGGTGGCAAATAGAACTTCTTTGGAAGTTTTTAAAAATGCACTTAAAGCTAGACCGAATTATCACAAAAAATACCAACGGTATCACGCTTCAAGTTTACGCAAGCTTAATCGCTTATCTTTTGCTCCAATTGTTAGAAGTAGCGAGTTTTGTCGGAGGGAAAACTCTCGACAAACTTCGGTGTCTTTTGAGTTTCATGAAATCGGAAAAAAGTTTCGTGCATTGGTTTGACAAACTAGCTTTTTCAAACTAAATTCGGGATAGATAGACTTACTATATTCTCTGATATTAAGTTTTGTTAAGCGATTCAACACTTCTGGTTCGTTATAATAACAGTCTAGAATTTTCTGACGGAACTCTACTGGATAAAATTTCATTAGTCACTCAATTTAGCTATCCGCAGTATTATACCTCATCTTTGTGAGAAAGGCTGTATCGCTCTTTTATCACTATGGGGAGGT
>NZ_JBAFSM010000117.1:0-680 GCF_036688125.1 Pannus brasiliensis CCIBt3594
CCCCGAACTTGCCTTAACCGGCACGGGGTCTTGCTATTCATGCAGGAGGTCTAATCTTTCAGCCCTTTTTTAACCTCGTCGATCATCGTCTCGGTAACATTGGCAAAGGGATGTTTGGAGTTTTGTCTTCGCTCCTCACTCTTTGTTTGGGCCGTGTCGGGTAGATAGACACCGAGATCACTTTGGTTTCTTCGGAGTTCTCGGGAGATCGTGCTTTGACTGCACCCGAGCATTACCGCCATTTGCCGTTGAGATAAACTTCCCTCTTGATGTAATTGGTAGAGTCGGTTTCTTTGATCTATGGTAAGATGTTAGTGGCTCATTATCGGGTCTGACTTGTTGTTGTTAATGATCAGACAATACCTGATGAGCCTTTTTTCGTCAACTCTTGAGGTTGATGCGTTTCATTTTTGAATTGGCGATTATTGATTAAATAACCTTGTCAAGAACCGATACTTTTTGCCAACTCAAGAGCGAGCGGATGTTGTCGCTCTATCAGTAAATGCAACAAATACTGAAAAGCAGCTAAAGAAGGTTGATTTTGAAATAATTGAATTTGGCACTCATCCCAAATATTACTAAGTAAAGAAGCAATACACTCCCTAACTGGTTTTTTTTCAAGAATAGCAGAAGTGTTGAACGATAGAAACAAAGCGATAAAAAAAGCCTCTAAAATGATA
>NZ_JBAFSM010000118.1:0-331 GCF_036688125.1 Pannus brasiliensis CCIBt3594
GAAAAAAAAAGGGTCGAGTTACTCGGTGGCGATAGGCCCATGGGCAGGCGTGGGTGCCACCGGCGCCTCGAATCTGTATTTTGGGTTCTCGAACAGCCCCAGCAATCAGGGGTCGTACAACGTGAGCATGGGCACGGGGGTGATGCAATTTGCATCAAACGGTGCCAGCCTGAATGCAGTGGGTTATAGAGACGCTGCAAAAATCGTGTCTGCGACGGACGGCGTATACATCGGTGTTCACGCCGACTTGAATGCGAAGTACTCCAAAGATTGCGTGTCTGTGGGTGCTTACGCGAGCGCGCAAGCATCGGGGGACGTTGGTTTTGTTTTT
>NZ_JBAFSM010000119.1:0-403 GCF_036688125.1 Pannus brasiliensis CCIBt3594
GATGCTCGCGATCACCCGCTTTCGCCCTTCCCGTTCTTGCCCGAAGATCGGCACCGCTACCGAGACGATCCCGTAGTCAAGCTCGTCCAGCGCCGAATCGTAACCGCGTGTCGCGATCAGGTGCAGCCGCTCGGCCAGCGCTTGCCGTTCGGTCACGGTGCGCTCGGTAAAGCGTTGAAAAGGCGCGCGGGCGAGGAGCTGGTTGCGCTCGTCCTCGGGCAGATGCGCGGCGAGCGCCTTGCCCAAGGAGGTCGCATGGAACGGAAAGCGCGTGCCCACCCCCGCCGCCACCCGAAAGCGCCGGTCGGTCGAGACGTGGGCCACGTAAAGGATCTCCGCGCCCGACAGCACGGTCAGGCTCGCGCTGTCGCCAGTCTGGTCGCGCAGGGCCTGCAACGGCGGC
>NZ_JBAFSM010000120.1:0-390 GCF_036688125.1 Pannus brasiliensis CCIBt3594
CGCCACCGTTCAAGCTATCGGCTCCGAGACCGCCATCGACGGTATCGTTTCCATTTCCCCCGTTGATGGTGTCGTTGCCCGCGTCCCCGAAGAGGAGGTTATTACCGCTATTGCCGGTGATGACGTTGTTATTGCCGTTGCCCGTCCCGTTGATATTGCCAAAGCCGGTCAGGGTGAGGTTCTCGATGCCGAATCCGAGGGTATGGCTGACGGAGGCGGATACCGAGTCCACTCCCCCCAGGGCATCGTTAAAGGTTTCCGCCGCGATATCGCCGAGGTTATCGACCAAGTAGGTGTCGTTTCCATCGCCACCGTTCAAGTTATCGGCTCCGAGGCCGCCATCGACGGTATCGTTTCCATTTCCCCCGTTGATGGTGTCGTTGCCCGCTC
>NZ_JBAFSM010000121.1:0-248 GCF_036688125.1 Pannus brasiliensis CCIBt3594
GGCAACAGATGGATGCTCTTCTCCCAACAGTCGTTTCCCCATCTCCAGAGCCTGTCGGTAGAGGGGTTCCGCCTCCCCGTACCGCCCGGTTTCCCGGTACAAATACGCCAGATTGTTCAGGCTAGTGGCGACATCGGGATGCTCCTCTCCCAACAGTCGTTTCCTCATCTCCAGAGCCTGTCGGTAGAGGGGTTCCGCCTCCCCGTACCGCCCGGTTTCCCGGTACAAATACGCCAGATTGTTCAGGC
>NZ_JBAFSM010000122.1:0-245 GCF_036688125.1 Pannus brasiliensis CCIBt3594
GGGGTATCTAATCCTGTTTGCTCCCCACGCTTTCGAGCCTCAGCGTCAGTTACAGACCAGAGAGCCGCCTTCGCCACTGGTGTTCCTCCATATATCTACGCATTTCACCGCTACACATGGAATTCCACTCTCCTCTTCTGCACTCAAGTCTCCCAGTTTCCAATGACCCTCCCCGGTTGAGCCGGGGGCTTTCACATCAGACTTAAGAAACCGCCTGCGCTCGCTTTACGCCCAATAAATCCGGA
>NZ_JBAFSM010000123.1:0-210 GCF_036688125.1 Pannus brasiliensis CCIBt3594
GATGCCCAACTGGTGGTAGGTGCTGGCTTGGGAAAAGCGATCGCCGAACTCGACAAAGATAGCGAGAGCCTGTCGGTAATTCTCTCGCGCCTCCTCGAACTCCCGTAACTCCTGCGCGACGATGCCCAACTGGTGGTAGGTGCTGGCTTGGGAAAAGCGATCGCCGAACTCGACATAGATAGCGAGAGCCTGTCGGTAATTCTCTCGCGC